>JAGQHQ010000007.1 GCA_020431705.1 Candidatus Dependentiae bacterium | reverse complement strand
CAATACTACAAAAAAGATTTACAGAAAAGAAAAGTTATTGAAACCATTTTTGGCTATCTCAAAACTCGCGTTTCTTTACTTTTTCCTTTTGCAAGAACAGCCGAAAGCTTCCTTGCGCAAGTAAAGGCTGCTGTTTTAGCCTACATGTTTAGGACTTTTGAATCGGATGTATCGATTTTTTAATTTCACAATTCGCTCAACACTATTGACCTCCGAAGTATTGTTTAAGTAGTGTTATCGATGTTGTAGCCAATTTTTCTATTTATTCTATAAAACGAATATTTTTTTTATCGAATAAACAGGCTATGCTTGTAAAAATATGTGGAAGTGATATTATTCTCAAAGAGAGTGTTTGTATTAATCTATTCCTTATTTAAGGAGGAGGCGTATGAAGCGTTACCTAATGGAGTTCATAGGAACTTTCTTTTTATTACTTGCAATTGCAAGTGGTAATGCCATTGCAATTGGTGCAATGCTTGCAGCCCTCGTGTATGTGGGTTGGCACGTATCTGGAGCTCACTATAATCCAGCAGTAACAACTGCTGTGTGTGTGAACTCAAAAATGACAACTGAAGATTACCTGTACTATATTTGTGCGCAGGTATGTGGTGCGCTTGCAGGTATTTCTTTCTGGTTTTTTACTACTGGCCAAAAGTGGGCAGTTGAAGCATCGGAAGCTCCAATATGGATGGTACTTTGCTTTGAGGCTGTGTTAACATTCTTGTTGTGTGCTGCTGTACTTGCAGCTGCAGATTTATTTAAGAAAAAAAATATCGGTGAATATGGTGTGATTATCGGTGCTGCAATTATGGCAATTTCGTTTTTACGTGGTGTGGTTAACCCTGCTATTGTAATCAGTTCTATACTTTTTACTATGATTATGGGTGGTTGTGGTGGAATAACTACAATTATACCATTTATAGGTTATATTGTTGGTCCATTTATTGGTGGATGGCTTGCAGCTCGTGCGCACAAGCACTTAATTTAGGCAAATAATTCAATTATAAACTCGATTTTATGCGTGAATGTAGTACAATGTATGATACATTCACGCATTTTTTATGTTTAATTTTTTGGTTATGCCGTAGGGGATTGGATGCGATACTTTTTTTTTAATTCTTTTTTATTTGTGTCATTGGCAGTTTTTTCTTTTGCTATATATGCAGATGATTCTAGGGTGGGTCAGGAAGACATAAAGTGTGATGAAGTACATAAAGATCTAAATAATGAAATTTCACGATTAAAAAAAAGCGAAAAAGAGCTGAAAGAACAAATTCAATCGAAACAAGAAATAGCTGATAATAAAGGATCATGGGCTACATTTGACCGTATGCTTGTTATAATATTTCTGGGGGGTATGGCTGCAATGAAGCAACAAAATATATATGTTGGTATTGTTATAAGTTGCTTTTTATTGTATCGTTCTATGTGTAATAATTTTGATCAAAAATGTATAATATGTGATATAAATTGTACCAAAAAATGGCTTGATTATACGGTGAGTGAACGTAAAAAGCTAGAATGTCAACAACTTAAAACATTAGCTTCTGTTTGTAAAAAATAAGTATAGTTATTTTAAAATACATATTCGTGATGAGAATTATAAAAAAGAAAAAGCGTAGGCTGTAAATTGCGACTTTGCTTGTTTTATCGTATTATGAAACTATAAATAAAATAGTTTTTTATAATGCAAGGTAGCGATTCATGAAACTTTCCATTTCTTGGGTTTTTGATCATATTGACGCTGATTGGAAAAAAACAGATATCACCAGACTGATCAATCATTTTAATCAAGCAGTTGCTGAAATTGAAGGGTTTGAAAAGGTAGATGTTGATATGGATTTGTTTACTCTTGCACAAGTCAGAAGTAGACGTGGTAGAAATATAATTTCTCATAGCTCTGAACTAAAAAAAAATATTACATTGCCATGGCGTGATGATGCTAGAGAAGGGCATCTCTATATGCTGAAAAAAGTGGAGAATGGTTATGAGTGGGCGCCCATTGAAGATTTTTGTCTATTGCGCCAAGGATTACTGCCAGCAATTTCTGTTCCTAAAACATTACAATCAGGTGGGTGGAAAAAGCAATATTCAGCAACAGATTATATTTTGGATATTGATAACAAATCAATTAATCATAGGCCAGATATGTGGGGGCATCGTGGTGCTGCACGAGAAATTTCTGCATTGCTTGGTTTTCCATTTAAACCGCTAAGTAATTTTGTTGTGCACAAAAAAATTGTTGAACATAAATATAAGGTAGAAGCAACACAAGAAAACAAAATTTGCATAGAGGTAACATCACAGGGATGTAATAGATTTGCGGGATTATACTTTGATAATATAACGCATACAGCCTCACCACTCTGGATGGCATTGCGTTTAATGAGAGTTGGCGCACGGCCAATTGATGCACTAGTAGATATTACAAATTATGTTATGTTTGATATTGGTCAGCCATTACATGCTTTTGATGCAAACAATATTGAATCACAACAAATTGTTGTGCGTAATGCCAAGAAAAAAGAGAAGCTGCTCTTACTTAAAGATCAAGAAATCGAAATGACTTCAGATGATATTATCGTCAGTGATGGTAAGACACCGCTTGCACTTGCGGGTATCCGTGGTGGAAAAAACAGTGGTATAAGTGCTAGTACAACCGCGTTGTTTTTAGAGGCGGCGCATTTTGATGCCAGTGCCATTCGTAAAACGAGTATGCGTTTAAAAGTGCGAACAGAAGCTTCAGCACGATTTGAAAAGAGCTTGGATCCAAATCAGAATATTGATGGTATTTTGCGTTTTGTAAAATTACTTGAAGATGAGCACATTCCACACAGTGTGTCAAATGAAATTGTTTCGATTGGACCACGTATGGAGCCACCTACAATAAAAATTGCACATCAGTTTATTGAATCAAAATTAGGTGTGGAACTTAGACCGGATTTTGTTATTCAAACGCTTAAAAAAATTGAATTTGGTGTGCAAGATGATAACGGCCATTATATTGTGACAGTACCAACGTTTCGTGCAACTAAAGATGTGACAATTAAAGAAGACATTGTAGAAGAAATTGGTAGATTTTTTGGCTATGGTAATATGACATATGCATTGCCACGTAAAGTAATGGTGCCATTTGATATGGCTTATGTGCAACGTCGCCGTGCAATAAAACATTTTTTAGCATTTGCTGCTGGCATGAAAGAAGTTTCTAATTATAGTTTCTATGATGAGCGTTTTTTGCGAGAACTTAAGTGGCAGCCTGAAAATACTATTACAATAACTAATCCACAATCAGAAAATTGGCGTCAATTGGTAACATCGTTGATTCCGCATTTAATAAAAAATGTGGTTGATAACAAAGATTATTCGGATAATTTACGCTTTTTTGAATGGGGTAGAACGTGGAATATGAATGGAAAGAAGCCCGAAGAAAAACAAATAATTACTGGTATGTTATTTGATCGTAAAAAATCTATTGATTTTTATGATGGGAAGGTACTGCTGTGTAAATTGTGCAGTATGCTAAGTATTGATTTTGAATATCGCAAAAAAATAGATCAAGAAAAGAAAGAAAGTAGTTTTTTTGACCAATATCAAAAAGCTGACTTGATTCACGAGGGTAACATAGTTGGCTGCATAGGAAAAATAAATACAACATTGCTACACAATGTTATTGAGGGTGATGTATTTATTTTTGAGCTTGATGCAGATTATCTAGTGAATGTGGCTGTACCAAGGGTTAAATATCAGCCAGTTCCAAAATACCCTGCAGTATATCGTGATATTAGTATGATGGTACCGTTAAGTGTGACTGTGCAAAAAATACGAGAAACAATTACTTCTATTGATAATCGTATTACTGCAGTAAAACTTATTGACCATTTTGAAAAAGATAAATGGGTGAATGAAAAATCATTAGCATTTACGCTTATTATTACTGATGACACAAAGACATTGACTGGCAGTGAGATAGAAGTGATTATTAGTAAAGTAACGCATACTATAGAGAAATTGGGAGCAACTATTCGATGAAAAAAAAAGTATCATGGTTGTTGTATAGCATTATTTTTTTTGTGGTTGTTATTATTGATCGACTTACAAAAGCATGGGCGTTGATGCTGCCAGTAAATGGTATGCGAATTAATCAATTTCTTTCGTTTGACCTTGTATTTAATCGTGGTATTTCTTTGGGGTTACTTAGCAGCCAAGATACAGTTATGTTTATAGCTGTTAGCGCTATCATTATTTGTATTACTGGTATGTTAATATGGTATACATATATTGTGTATAAAAAAGAAAAGCTGATTATTGGACATATACTAGCGCTTGCCGGTGCGTTTTCAAATATTGTTGATCGTTTTATATTTAACGGTGTTATTGATTTTATTATGCTTTCATTTAGAAAGTGGTCATGGCCAGTATTTAATGTTGCTGATATATCAGTAGTATGTGGTGTATTTATTATGTTATTTTGGTATAGGAAATGATTGCTTTTTTGTTAAAAAATTGCGCAACACTTAGCATCATTGGTCATTTACCAGCTCCTGGTACTACAGCAACCATCATAATAATAGCTTTGTTATTTCTCCTACAACCACTTTTCACGTGCTCAGATACATTCTATCTATTTATTGGATTATTTTGTTTTATATCATATTTTGTGATTTATTATGTTTTGCAACAAAACATATTCAAAAACAACGATCCATCAGAAATTGTTCTTGATGAAGTAGTTGGGACTCTTATTACATTTGCTGGTATTACATTAAATATAAAAACGATGATAATTGGTTTTCTTTTATTCCGCTTTTTTGATATTGTAAAGCCGCTTGGCATCAAAAAATTAGAAAAACTTAACAGCGCACTTGGTATTATAGGTGATGATATTGCTGCAGGTCTTATAAGTGCTTTATTATTAAGGATTATTATTTTTTACGTTTTATCTTAATGCGATCTATAATAGCTTCTACACAAGAATGTGGTGTTAACTTGGCTTTTTTTTGTTGCTGTGGGGTACTGAAAAGAACTATACTTGAATTATTATTTGAGCGTTGTACGTTTATAGCGGTATGCTGATGATCATATTTACAGGAGTATAATTTTTTGCAATATGCAATTTCTCTTTCTAGGTTTTTGTTGAAATCATCTTCTTTTGCACCTTGAACTTTTGCTAAAAAAATTTTATCTATTTCATTGATTTTGGTTGCAAAGGTAAATTCAGCCTTTTGTTGGTAAAGTGTATTATAATTATTAAGTGCTTTTTGCTCTAGTCCTTTATTATCTGGAAATGCAAAGGCAAGTGCTATATTTCTATTAATAGTTTGCAGTTGAGTGATTCCTTGCTCCATGCAATGTGCCTGAAGTACCAGAAAAAAACATGATAAAATTGTTGATGTAAGAAAGCAATTTTTTACAGGTGAAAATGTTTTCATAGTTAAAGGCCACATGTGTATACGTGTTAGATTTTTATTATTAACATATACATAAAATGTGTTATGTTAGTATTACTTTTATGTCATATAAAAAATTTACTTAAAATAACTTTTATGTAAAATACATGGTACTATGTTATTTTCAATTAATAAACTAAAAAGCATAGTTGGTGATAGTATAGATGCTTTTTTATTATTTGTGTACCCACCGTATTGTGCGTATTGTTGTATATATTTAGCAATGCGGACTACATTATGCAGTGATTGTCTTGTTCTTATTCAACCAATTGTTTCAACTCAAATAAAAATTACCAAAAAATATACAGTAAAGGTGTTATCTGCTGGTGTTTATAAAGAGCCATTGCGTTCATTAATTTTAGCAAAATGTAGATCAGATATAGTTGTTGCGCAACAATTAGGGCAGCTTATTTGGGATATGACATATATAAAAGATAGGAAAGTGGATTATTTTGTGCCAATTCCATTACATTGGAGCCGATATGCTTGGCGAGGTTTTAATCAATCAAACGAAATGGCAAATATTCTTTCCAGCAACAGCGGTTGTGCACCTGTTGCGAATATATTGAGACGAAATAAAAAGACTGTATTTCAATCAACGCTAAAAGGGCAAGGGCGTATAGAAAACGTGAGTGATGCATTTGCTCTCAAAAACATTGACTATAGCTTATATAGCAACAAACACATTGTATTAGTAGATGATTTATTTACAACTGGAGCTACATTGCATGCGGCTGCAAGAGAACTTATCAAATTTAAACCAGCATCTATTATTGCTGTTGTTGCAGGCAGAGTTGTGTAAACACTATTTTTTTGAGATATCAATAAAAAAATATGTAGTTTCATTATATTTCCTTTTTGTTGCCATATGTTATTTGATATTCTGATTTTGATTTTTCAATAATAAGTTTTGTTTCAACAATGAGTCTAGACATTTGGTCGAGTGTTTTGGAAATGTTGTCAACTTGATTATAATTTAGCTTTATGTTGAGTTGATGTGCTTTCTGCAGAAAAAAATGCGCTCGTTTAATGTATTTAAGCGATGACTCATTAAGTTGTGAATTTGTTTCTCCAAGAACTAAAGACATTGCTCCTTCTTTTTCACCTTTTGCGCGAAAGTTATTTACAAATCCAGAATTGAGCAATAATGTTTCTGCTTGACTTTGGTATGTTCCACTTCCTGGATATGAAGAGAATCCTGTTGAGCAAGTAGGAAAATGTTCTTGTGTTAGGCTTACAGGATTAGTTGTATCTTTTAGTGGTAAAATGTTGGTAACGACAAGCATGTTTACTGCCATCCATTGTGATGGGGTTAGCTCTACTTTAGTTATTTCAAATTTTTTTTCTTCTGGTAATGTTTCATTTAATTTCTCTAGTTGTTTTGAAAAGCAGCCAGAATCCATTAATTTTAGAGAGCTACGAAGTTGTTCTTTGTTTGCAAGAGCTATATTTTTGGGATGTAGGTTAGGTTTTTTTACTATTAAATTTGCCCACTTTAACTTATTTACATCTTCTGTATCTTCTGTTTCGTAGTTCTCATATGTTATTCTTTTTTTTTTTGTTTCTCTCGGAAACGTGATATTTTCTATTTTTATTGGTATTCTTTTTTCTTGAATTTCCAATTGTTCTATTCTACTTAATGGATCGTTATCCTTTGTGTTGGAGTGCATCGAAAATATAGGCTTATTTATATAAAGACATACAAAGATATAAATAAATAAAAAAATTTTTTTTTTCATAATAACGTCTCCAAGGTTAAAATTGATGCTTGCGTGATTGTGTTTTTTACATTATATATATATCTAAAATACGGTATTTGTCTAATTAATCTTAACTCTACAAAAGGATACTTATGAAGGATAGAGTTTGTAAAAAAAGCGGTTTAGGGTATTTTGTTATATTTTCATTACTCGTTTTTTTACCACAGTGTGATTGGTTTAAGAAGAAAGAAGCACTTTCGGTAAAAACAGAGAAAAAAGCAGAAGCAGTTGCAGGTGTTGACGATGGAAGTCCTGTACTTGTTACTATGGGTGGCAAGCCAATTATCACGATGGATGTGTTTCAAAGAGAATTTGATGATTTTGTAGATAAAAATCGCTTACGACCACTCATTCAGTTTATGCCTGATGCAAAAGACAAGTTTTTAGATGGCTTGATTAGTCAGCATGTGATTGATCAAGAAATTCGAGCGCTTGGTATTGATCAGCAAGAAAACTATAAAAAAGAAATGGATCAAATCGTTAAATCAGCACATCAAATGCTCAATACGAAATATTTTGCAGAATTGCATCCAGTTGAGATTTCTGACGCATCTATGAAAAAATTTTATGATGAACACAAAGAGCAGCTGCCAGATATTTTAATTTCCCGTGGTGGTGTTAATGCACTTGGTATTAACTTTACAAAAGATTCTGAAGCACAAGCATTTTTTGAAACAGTAAAAAATAATCCATCTCGTTTTGCTGTAGCAGCAAAAGAGGCTAAATTGGATGGTAAAGTACAAAATTTTGAATTAATTAGTGAGCAAAGTCCAGGAATTGATCCAGCAGTACGCGACAAAATTGTTTCATATGATCGTTTTCCAAAAATTGAAGTTATTAAAGTAGATGATAAATCATGCTGGGTTGTATACGCAAAGGAGAAAAAGCAAGCAGAATGCCGTCCGTTTGAGCAGGTAAAATCAACAGTTGAGCAGTATGTTATGAGAGAAAAGCGTATGCAAGTGCTAGAAAAAGAAATTGGTAAATTACGTGACAAATATTCTGTAGCTGTTGATAAAGCACCATTGCAAACTGGTGAGCAAACTCAGGTACCTGCAATGCCAGTGGATGATCCTGAATCTGAAGGTAGCGCAAAAGCACCAGTACCAGCAACACGAACTGCTTAGTGTTATAAAACACGATAGTCAAAATACTGGGAATATGTTAGGTTATTAGCATATTCCCTTTTCTTTTACTAAAGGGTTGATAGTGCATATTATTCTAAGGGTTGGTTATGTTGCAAAAAAACGTTTTTTCTCAATATTATTGGTATTTTTTATCTGTTCTATTGGTTATTTTTTTGTTTTCTGACTGTTGTACTGCTAAAGAGATAGAAAAAATTGTTCCTAAAAAGCAGATTGAAAGTATCCGATGTAAAAAAAAATCTGTATCAAAAAAAGATGATATTTTAACCTCAATAGATATCAGTGCCATTAAGAATAGAATTGTTCATCAAAGAAACAATGCTAAATATTTCAAAAACAAAAAAATAAAAATTGATAAGTCAAAGCTGTATGTGGTTGATAGCATCGAAGCAGTTGTGTTTGGTGATGAAAATACGCGAGTAATTACCAAATCTGATATTGCTCGTCCAGGTATTGATGGTTCGCAACGTTCACGTGATGATTTGGTGTTAGAACAACTTATGTATGATGATGCGAAAAAATATAAAATTGTTCCTGATGAGGAGGGTATTGACAAGCATTTGAAAACGGTACAACGAGAAAACAATTTAACGCAAGAGCAAATGCAGCAAATTTTTGAATCGGCGGGATATACGTTCCAAGAGGGAAAAAAGCAGTTTGAGGTGATGACAGCGGTTAATTCGCTAATTGATTTTAAAATTGGGCCACGTCGCTTAGTTATTCCTGAAAAGAAGATTAAAGAGTACTATGATGCACACCCAGAATATGAACAAGCTGCGTATGAATTGCAGCGTGCATTTATACCGTTTAAATCTGGTGTTACACAAGGTGAACTAAAACAAAATATTGAGCGGGGTGTTGAAAGGTTGACATGGTCAGCAGCATTCTGGATAGAGCAGGAGAGCATTGCAGATGATAAGCTATTTATTTGTGCTATGAATACCGGCGATACATCTGATATTTTAAAATCTGATGATGGTTTTGAACTTTTTAAGCTTAAAAGTAAGCGTGAACAGCGGTTGTTGAGCCTTGAAGAGCGACGTATGGATATTATTGGTATCTTACGCCGTCCACAATTTCAACAAGCATTAAGTGATTACAAAAAAGAGCTACTAGATAACGGTGCAGTGCTTTATTTTACGTAGTCAGAAAACCGTAGTTTTTCAAGCTCCTGAGAATGAATTATTTTACTTTTCTTGCTGCAATTCGCGTTCGATTTGTAGTGTTTTTTCTATTAATTCTTTTTTTCTGCTTTTTAGCTTTTCTTTGGAATCAAAATACACGTCAAGCAATTTTGATAATTTCATATCAACCTTTATTACTGCACGGCGATTACGTGAGTTGAGTTTGCGAATAGGGATGACGCCGACAATATAGATTGCGTCTCTGCAGAAATTTTGAATCATTTTCAAATCAATAGAATCCTTTTCTGTTTCTGGTATATGATACAAAATTTTGAGTACAGCATCTTTGATATCATTTTTTTTAATGGCATCAATGACTTGTTGTGTTTGGTTTTTATTTGGTTGCAAGTTGACTTCAATTTGAATAAATGGCCGCTGTGGTGTTTTGATAAATTCATGATGTGTGTCACCTTTATGCTTGATGGAGACTAAACAAAAACCTTTATCTTCTCTACGTTCACCAAAATCAACACGCTCAACTGAACCAGAATATACAATTGCAGGATACCCTTTTTGATTTAAATTTTGATAGCGGTGTAAATGTCCCAGTGCAACGTAATCAAATGGTGGAATAGCAAGTTGAGATGGGAGCAAGACTGGATCATTGCCATAAATAGCACGCTTTTCCGATCCTGAAAAAATGCCAGTACTTACGGTTAGGTGACTTGCCAGTACTGCAGGAATACTGTGGTCCAGTTTGTTTGCCATATCAGCAATAATGGTACTGACTGAATCAGAAATATATTGCGTAATCTGCGCAGCAGTTTGATATTGATTTTTTTTGGCTAGTGCTATGGTGTTACGTGTTGGCCAGGGAATACCAACAATATTGACTGGACCACTTTTTGTTTCCAAAGAAATTGTTGTTGGTTTTGCAATAACATGAAAACCATCGATAGGTAGTGTGTCAAACAAATCAAGACTATGTGCTTTGCCAAAACTTAATGGATGGTCATGATTACCAATAATAATAACAACAGGGATGTTGGCCTTATACAATCGCAAAAAACATTGTATTAATAATCGTTGTTGTGTTGGTGTAGGATGCGCAGTTTTGTATGCATCACCAGCGAACAGAAAGAAATCAACTTCGCGTGCAATACCGACATCAATGCAATAATCGAGTGCACGCTTAAAATCTAAAAGACGGGTATGGATGCCTGTCTCTGGATCAATCCTTCCATAATTTTCCATGCCAAAATGAATATCGGCTGTGTGTATAAAACGTATCATGTTTGTGTTGTACCGGCGTGCCTTATGTGCACCGGTGATTCATTAGTATGCAGCACTGTTTTTTAAATTTGTTTTTTTTGCACCAGTAAAAGAAAGTGAGTCTTTTTTATCAGATTGGCTTTCATGTGTATATTTTTCGCGTAATTTTTGCGCATAACCTTCTTTATTTATTTGCCGGTTGCGTGCAATGGCAAGCGCGTTTTCTGGTACTGTGTTGGTGATGACTGAGCCTGCCGCAGTAAATGCATTCTTTTCTACCGTAATGGGGGCTAATAATGTATTATTGCTGCCAATATATGAGCCATCTTTAACAACGGTTTTGTTTTTAGTTGTACCGTTATGATTGCAAAAAATAGTTCCAGCACCAATGTTAACATTATTGCCAATAGTTGCGTCACCAATATAGGTTAAATGCTTTGCTTTTGTGTTTGCACCAATAGTTGAACGTGTTACTTCAACAAAATTGCCTATGATACTTGCTTGCCCGATGGTTGTGTTCTCTTTAATGTGCGCAAATGGTCCAACTACTGTATCATTTTCAATGATTGAGTTTTTAATAACACAAAATGGTTTTACTCTAACATTGTTGCCAAGTATGACGCTTTCGAGCGAGGTAAACTCTTCAACGATACAATTTGATCCAATTGTTGTACCTTTAAGTAAATGTATACCGCATCCAATATAGGTACCAGATCCAATAGTTATATCTAAATCAACATGCACATTTTGTGCAACAGAAAAACGTACACCACGTTCCATCCAGTAGCGAACTAAGTCTGAGCGTTGAATTTGCTCTACCGCCCAGAGTTCTTCGTGTGTATTTACACCGCGAATTCGATCAAATGGTGCTGAAAGTGTCGATATTGTTTTATTGTGATCACTTGCAATTTTGATTAAATCAGTTAGATAAAATTCTTTAACAGATCTATTTTCTTCAATATCATCAATGCTTTTTAGTAAGAAATCTTTTGAGATGATATAAATACCGGCATTGATGCAACAATGCTCGTGTGTATCGCCTGAAAAATGGCGTGCTTCTACGATTTGTATTGTATTTTGTGTTTTGACAATTCTACCATAACTCTTCATCGAAGGATCTGGATTATGTGCGATTACAAAGCTAATGGCAGCTTTTGTTTCTATATGTTTATCATATAATTTTTTAATAATATCTTTAGTAATAAGTGGAATATCACCATTGAGCACTAATATGTATTCTTTGTTCCACAATTGCTTGGTGCACTTCAGTGCATGCCCGGTACCAAGCTGTTTTTCTTGTGTGATAAATTGTATGTAAGTATTACTGGCTGTTTGTAGAATTTCTTGTATTTTTTCTTTTTCATAACCTACAACAGTTGTTATATCAATATTCAACTGAGAGAGTACTTTAATTGGGTAAGTAATCATCTCTTGACCACAGATTCTTTCTAGCAGCTTACTTTTTCCTGTTTTAAAACGGATGGATTTACCAGCAGCAAGAACAATTGCTTGTAGTTTTTGCATGCCAACTCCTTTTTGTCAAAAAATGCTAACAAAATCATGAATAGATAGCGAACTTCTAATAGTGTAAATTAAGTAGATGAAGTGTAACACAGATGCAACATGGGGTCTATAGTTTGATTTAAGGCATTATGTATATAAAATATATAGCATTATACGCGTTAATTTTATACAAGATAAGTACCTTGAATAAAGCATCCTTTTAAAAAACGTACAATTGAGTATTATATACATATTAATTTCTCATCTTAATAGCTAAAGATGATTAAGTAGCTTAGGCTGCTGTGTTGCAAGCGATTATATACATTACAGATAAATAATTGATTGGGATTTGCTATGAACAAGCTTAAACTGTTTTTTATTTCACTCGTACTATTTTGTGGTGTAAGCCAATTATTTGGCATGGTATATGATAATCGCTATATCTTTTTGGCGCAACGGCCGTTTACAAGTATTGAAGGCAGACCATCACATTTGATATCGGATCTTTTTTTACAAACGGCAAGTAAGGCAATTGGATCAAATGAAAAAGAAATTCCGTTGTGTGAGCTTTTTGGTGAATTTGATCAAGGAAAAATGGCGCGTTCATTTTCTGTTATTGGTAAATCAAATCCTTTTGTCACGTATGGTAGGCCAGAATGGCAAGATGGTACTTTCTTATGGATTGTAAACGGCAAGCAGCAAACACAAGGTATTTCATTTGTCTATTATCAATCCATAACTGATTGTCTCTCTTTTGGTGCAACTTGGTTGGCAATGCGTGTGCACACACGTTGTGAGTTTTTGTTAAAAGAGAATAGTATTCCAATGACAGGATCAGAAAAATGTCAGCTTGATGAAATCAGGCGCAAAATGTTACAAGATCTTGGTATGGGTTGCAATAAAAATACACAAAGTGGAGTTGGTGATTTAGATTTTTATTTACGTTTTGGTTGTGCATGGGATTACACAGCAAAGTTTAGGCATATTGATTGTGGTATACGTGTCGGTGCGCTGGTTCCAACAGGTAGAAAAAAAGAAAATAGTGTTCCTTTTTCAGTACCTTTTGGAGGTGACGGGCACTATGGTATGTATGGGGCAGTCGATGGGGAGTTTGAAGTAAAAGAAGATTGGAAAGTTGGGTTATTGTTACGCTTGAGTAAACGATTTAGAAGGACGATGGAGCGACGTATTTCGGTAAAGGATGAACCATATAATTTTGGCTTATTGATAGCGCCGATACAAATAAATCCTGGTATAACTTTCGTATTCTCACCATATATTTTGCTTGAAAATTTACGTGAGGGATTGGGTGTTCGTTTGCAATATACGCTGTTGCATCATGATAATGATCGCATACGTGATGGACGTTTGTATGAGTGTCAGGCCCAAATGCCAAGCAATTTAGAAGAAATGGCACGTTTTTCCAAATGGTCCTCAGATTATGTAACAGTGGCCGCATTTTATGATTTTGGTAAGATGAAATTAGATCGCGGTTTTTTTCCTATTGTAACGATTTCATGGGATATTCCATCTTTGTTGGTAGTTGCAGATCGAGTTGTTAAATCTCACCGAATCATTTTTGGTATAGAGTTTAATTTTTAATGATAAAGGAGAGGGGCGATTGTGAAATTTTTTCCAGCACGACGTTTGTTCAGCATTTTTTCTAATGATTTGGCTATCGATTTAGGGACTGCCAATACGGTGGTGTATGTGCGTAACAAAGGTATTGTGTTAAATGAACCTTCTGTTGTTGCTGTTAGATCAAATACAAATCATGTGTTAGCTGCAGGTAAAAGTGCAAAAAATATGCTTGGTAAAACTCCAGAAACAATTGTTGCGTGCCGTCCACTACGTGATGGGGTAATTGCAAATTTTGAATTAACAGAAAGTATGTTGCGTTACTTTATTCGTGCAGTGCACAATAATCGTAGAACATTGGTACAACCACGCATGATTATCGGTGTGCCCTCTGGCATTACACAGGTAGAAAAACGAGCAGTAAAGGATTCTGCAAAACAAGCGGGTGCGCGTGGTGAGGTGTATACTATTATTGAGCCAATGGCTGCAGCAATTGGTGCTGGGCTTCCGGTGCAAGATCCTTCTGGTAGTATGATTGTTGATATTGGTGGCGGAACGACGGAAGTTGCAGTAATTTCGTTAAAATCTGTTGTATTTTGTCGTTCAGTGCGTGTGGGCGGTGATGAGATGGATCGTGCTATTGTGCAATATGTGAAGCGAAAATATAACTTGTTAATTGGTGAACGTACTGCCGAACGAATCAAAATAGAAATTGGGGCTGCGTTGCTTGAGGGGCAAAATGCAAAAGAAAGCGTTGAAGTAAAAGGAAGAGATTTAGTGACTGGAGTACCAAAAACAATTTCCCTGAGTGCGCAAGAAGTTAATGAATCACTTCTGGAAACTATTGCGAGTATTATTGATGTCGTGCGTGTAGCACTAGAAAATACACCGCCTGAGCTCTCTTCGGATCTGGTTGATAAAGGGATTGTTATGGCTGGTGGTGGTTCTATGCTCAAGGGCCTAGATAATCTTATCTCGAAAGAGACGAGTTTACCGGTACGTGTTGCAGAGGATCCATTGTTTTGTGTTGTTCGCGGCGTTGGTAAAGTTTTAGAAGAATTGGATTTCTTCAAAGAAGCGTTAATGGATTAATGCGTGGCCAAGACAAAGAATATTAGAATCAAAAAAAAATATGGACAACATTTTTTGCGCAGTACATCTGTGCTGCGCACTATTTTTGATGCAGTTGATTTAAATGATAAAAGCTCAGTTTTTGAAATTGGCTGTGGTGATGGTTTTTTAACACAAGCAATTCTTGAGCATTCGTGTGCGCGGTTATGGGTTTTTGAAATTGATCCAGAATGGGCGAACTTTGTTAAAAAGAATATTAGAGATTCACGTCTGACTATTTTTTTAGAAAATATTTTGGATGTTGATTTTATTCAATTTGAAAAATATAAGCCGTGGATATTGCTTGCAAATTTGCCATATCAAATTACTTTTCCGATTTTACACCTTTTACAACTTAATCGCGCATTGCTCGAGGAGGGCGTGATCATGGTTCAAGAAGAAGTAGCACAAAAAATTGTCAAAACAGGTGGGCGAGGTTATGGATTTCTATCACTTTTTTTTCAACATTATTTTGAATGGCAATTACTTGATAAAATTCCGCCATCGGCATTTTTACCGCCGCCAAAAGTATACTCTCGTTTGATGTATTTTAAGCCTAAACAAGAAGTGCAGTATATACCAGAGGAGCAGAAATTTTGGAAGTTCATTAAAATGTGTTTCAGGCAGCCGCGTCGTACGCTGAGAAATAATTTACAACAAGCACATTTTGATTTGAGTAAACTTTCTGATGAACAGCTTGTGTTACGTGCTCAACAAATGAATATGAATGACTTATTGGGTATTTGGGATGCAGTAAGGAAATAATTAGAGATATACATTATAAAACGTTACACCATTTACTGTAATTTCGTCTATTCTTTTTTGCCCTTTACTTCTACGTTTTCGTTCAAGGTGTACCGTGTGTGATATTTTTTTTATTTTTTTGTTATGCTTTTTTAAGTCATAATCGAGTGGTTTTGCTTTATAAGCCAAAACACGCATTTGTTCAAGTTTTGATAGTGGAATAAAAGGTACAATTTGAGCTGATTTGTACGAACTGTTTTGTCGAATAATCATGTGTTCATCGTATGGTCTTATATCGAAAATTACTGGTTGTTCCGGGTTTTTATGTATCAGTTGTGTTGCATGATGAAGAAAAAATGGCATAAAAATAATATAAGGTAATGGATATAATGGCAGATCTTGCCTATAAAAATCAGCAGCCCATCCGAAAAACCATAATTCGATATGACCAGGTGACATATTGCGTAGCGTTTTACCTTTACCCATAATAATTGATGGCTTGTGATAGAAAGCGGTTTTGTTTTTTTTGGTACCCTGTGTTGGCCTGGTCGATCTAATTTCTATTTGCATAAGTTTTTGTGGCAATTTAAGACTACCATAATTTCTAAAGTGTTTATGTCCTAGATGACCTGGGTGTGTAAAGATATCAAGACGTTGTACATGATCAGAACGTGAATATATATGATATATTTTTTTAAATAATGCACTATGAATCCATTTATGCTCTTCTTGGTGTATTGGTGTGCCAAAAGTGATTGCTTCATCTATAATTAGGGGCTTTTTTTTATTTTTTTTAAGTGAACCTAGCGCAAGTATGACATTGCCACCATGACTGTACCCAATAATTCGTATTTTTATTTTTTTATTTTGTTGGTCATAGTTATTTTTTAGTGTAATAAGCGAATTATATAAATCTTGCGCTGCCTGTTTTCTTTCTTTTACACCAATGAGAGCTGACCAACCAAATGTGTAATATTCGTTTTGTCTATATACGTCGATACTATTCAATAATCTTGCAATTGCGCAGGCACTATTGGTATTTAGTGGTTGGGTGCAATCAATCTTTTTAAGCCCAATTTCTTGCATTGCTTGTCCATTGTGACAAAACTTTTTTCTGCGTATAGTATTAACTGTTTCTTTATAGTGGGTATCGCTAATTTCATTCTTGATAAAGCGCCAGATATTGCTGATATTTAAATGGGGGCGTGTACTAGAAATGCCGTGTACAAAAATGGTTACCCATATCTCGTGGTCATTTTGTTTTTTTATCATTGGCCGTTGCTCGGCCAATCCTAATGGGGCAAACAAGCAGCAAACAATAATAATACCCAAGTATATGTATATGTTTGTGCGTACTCTATCTATATTGCTTTTAAACATTTTTTGCAGTACTTCAAATTGAAATTTTATGTGTCGACTTGTTTTGTTTAATAACTGTATCATGTATGAATATAAATTCAAGAAGAAAAGATTTGCTTGATTTTTTTCCCTATATAAAAGATTTATTAGTATACCAGTTTCAGTTAGATATGGTAAGCTCCATAATGAAATTTGAAGTAAAAAACATTTTTTTCAGGGGGAGTAGCTATGAACAAAGTGTTAACTTTATTTAGTTGTGCTATTGCTCTAGCATTGATGGAGAATCAGCTTTGTGCAATGAATGGCGGACGTGTTTTAGCAATTGCAAATAATTCTACTATTAAAGCAATTAATAATACGGTTGAATGGATATTTCCTTCAGGGGTTGATATTTCTTATAAAACTAATAAAGGTAAACAGGTAACACTTAGGCAAGAGTTACTCAAAGTGCCTAAACAAGAACTGGTTGATCTTGGTTTGAGTTTGTTACAATTTGCTGAATTACAAGCGTCTTGTTATATAAGCCCCGAAATGTGTGGTCAAGGTGAGGGTTTAAATATTATTACCAGTGGTATTGGTGTTCCGTTGGCGGTATATACATGCTGGAAACTTAGTCAAGCTATACGTTATGGTATTTGTACAACGGCTGAAAAAGATTATTATGTAAAAAAAAATCAATTATTTCCTGGAATTGATCCGCAAGAAAAATTGATGTTGGGTAAAGATGAAAAATTAATAATTAAAAAATTAATTTTGGCTAATAAACAATGTATTTCTTATCAAAAATATAGTGAGTTGATAAAAAAGATACCATCATCATTTCATATGGGTCCTGAAAAAATTATCTGGTTTATACAAAATTTAAAAGGACCAACGTGCAGAAATAAAATTATTACTTACGAGGTTCTTCCGCAAGAAGTTCAGAATATTATTTTGGGGTATGTTTTGGGAGTTTCCTATCAACAATTAGGAAATTGCTATAAACAAAAAGAACAAAAAGGGCAGGAGTACCAAGTATTGCTTAAAAAAGTGAGAAAGCAGACAAGTGTAGTTACAAAGATTGTTGCTGCACAACTTATACAAAATGTACGAAAACTGATGCATGGTAATGAGTCATTTTCTTGTGGGCTTACGCGTGAGTTTGGTATTGTAGATCCACTGTTTGTGTTTACAATAGGGGGTAAAAAAACTGAGATTTCTGGTCAACTCGCTAAATCTGTTATTGATTATTATATGACTGATATGTTTGGTAACCAACATGTTGAATTATCGCCAAATGCAACAGTGGAGTATGAGGACAAACGATTTTATTGTGATTAAAGGAGCTGAGTGTGAATGAAAAAGAAAAAAATTTAGAGGTTGAGCATAAACATGAGATTGACATTATCCGTTTTAGAGTAATTGTAAGTACAATTTTATCGAGTTTGTTAATAATTGGTGCAATGCTACCATGGGCACCGACGTTCTTAAAAAATCGTTGGGTTATGTGGTTGTTAGCAACACCAGTACAATTTTGGATAGGATGGTATTTTTACTCAAGCGCGTGGTATGGGCTGAAAAGCAGGCGTACTAACATGAATACATTGATTGCCCTTGGAACCTCTGTTGCATATTTTTATTCTGTTTTTGTGGTATTTTTTTTTGATTACCTAAAAAAAATTACATTGCCGACACATGTATATTTTGAGACATCAGCAACTATTATTACTTTTATTTTATTAGGTAGCTATTTAGAAGTTCGTGCAAAAGGACGTGCATCTGTTGCAATAAAAAAATTAATTAATTTGCAGCCAAAGCAAGCTACTGTTGAGCGGGATGATGAATGGATAACTGTACCTGCTGAGCGTGTAAAAGTAGATGATATACTTTTGATCAAACCAGGAGAAAAAATTCCGGTTGATGGTTTCATTATTTCCGGTTCATCAACTATTGATGAAAGTATGGTAACTGGAGAAAGTATGCCAGTGATCAAAAAAGAGGGTGAAACGGTAGTTGGCGCAACGATAAGCATAACTGGTTCGTTTCAAATGCGTGCAACAAAAATTGGTAAAGATACTACGCTTGCTCATATTATTCGGTTGGTTAGACAAGCACAAATGTCTCGAGCGCCAGTACAAAAAATTGTAGACAAAGTTTCTAGCATTTTTATACCAATTGTTATTGTACTTTCTATATTGACTTTTTTTGTATGGTTTTTTGTAGGACCACAACCACCATTTTTATATGCATTGCTTAGGACGGTATCTGTTTTAATTGTAGCGTGTCCATGTGCACTTGGCCTTGCTACACCAACATCTATCATGGTTGGCATGGATCGAGGTGCACAAGAGGGTATTTTGATCAAAGATGTGCAAACATTAGAGGTTGCCGGTAAAATTGATTGTATAATTTTTGACAAAACAGGAACCTTAACTCAAGGCAAGCCATCAGTTCATGAATTTACTTTTGTGGAGCAAAATGCAAAAAAACAAGCGGAGTATTCTTCTTTAATTTTTGCTGTGGAGCAACGCTCTAATCATCCAGTTTCTCAGGCAGTTTTTCAATTTTTAGAAAAAAATGCCAAGAAAAAAAATAAACATGTTATAAAAAATTTTGAAAGTATTTCAGGTTTTGGTGTGAGAGCTCACATAGATAATCAAGAAATGTTAATTGGTTCACGCAAATTGATGGAAATGGAAGAAGTTACATTAGCACGCGAGGTTGATACATGTGAGGCTGATTGGTTAGAAAGATCGATGAGTGTCTCATTTGTAGCAATAGAAAAAGAACTAGTTGCGTATTTTTGTGTAGCAGATATGCCTCGCCCTGAGGCAAAAAAGATTGTTGCATGGTTGAAACAACAAAACATACAGCCGGTTATGATTACGGGAGATAATGAAAGGGCTGCTCGTGCTGTTGCCCAAGATATTGGTATTGAACATTTTTATGCAAGAGTTTTGCCTGTAGATAAAGAAAAAAAAGTGCGGGAACTTCAGCAAAAAGGATATACGGTTGCAATGGTTGGTGATGGCATTAATGATGCGCCAGCACTTGCAGCTGCAGATGTTGGTATTGCAGTTGGTAGTGGTACAGATGTTGCATTAGAAACTGCAGGTACCGCATTATTACGAACAGATATGATGGTGATAAAAAAGTTGATTATGCTTTCTCGTGCAACTATGCGTAATATTAGACAAAACCTAGTATGGGCATTTGGTTATAATATTTTGTTAATTCCAATAGCCATGGGAGTATTATATCCATTGTTTGGCATTACGATTAATCCAATGTTTGCAGGTGCTTCTATGGTACTTTCCAGTTTGTCAGTTGTGTTAAATGCATTACGATTAAAACGAAAAAAGTTATAAGGTTATTCTGTTAAAAAAGTTTGTAAAAAGGAGTGGTTGCATGTTTTCTAAAAGGCTTTTTGCATGGTTAGTATTATTTTTTAGTCATTTACATGTTTTTTTTCAGTTGATGTATGGTGCCTGGAAGATTCTTAATATTCCTAAACCGATGGTTTCTATTTTTGGTGGTTCACGTTTGAATCAAGATGATCCATATGCTGTTAAAGCGCATGAATTCGCTCAACGATTAGTTAATGCTGATATTTCAGTAGTAACTGGTGGTGGACCTGGCGTCATGGAAGCAGCAAGTTGTGGAGCGATGGTTAAACAGACGGGAAAAAAAGCACGATCTGTTGGTATTAGTGTTAAAGACTTAAACGAGGGTCGCAATCCGTGTGTGCAGGATTATATTGAACTTAATTATTTTTTTGCTAGAAAGTGGTTGTTAACGCATTATTCAGCAGCATTTATTGTTTTTCCTGGTGGTTTTGGCACATTGGATGAACTTGCAGAAGTACTTACACTTATTCAAACAAAAGAAATATCACGTGTTCCTATTTTTTTAATTGGTGTTGAATATTGGGATGATTTTATGGTGTGGGTCAAAAAAGAAGCACTTGAGCACGGCCTGATTGATAAAGAAGATTTAAATTTATTTACTTTAACTGATGACCTTGAAAAAGCGTTTTGCTCTGTACGAAATAAATGTAAAATGGTTTGAAAAAGGATTCATCATGCCTTCCTGCTTTAAAGATGGTCTATTTTTGTGGATGAGTTGCTTTAGATCGAGTATACAGCTGGTTCATGGCGTGTGTCTTCTGTCTAAAATTAGGGTGCCAATTGTTACCGTATTTGGTGGCTCGCGTGTTGAACAAAATAATATATATGCACAACAAGCATATGAGCTTGGTAAAAAGTTAGTTGAATCAAACATGGCGGTTTTGACTGGTGGTGGTCCTGGTATTATGTTGGCCGCAAATTGCGGTGCGATGCATATGGGTAATATCAAAGAAAAAAAATCTTTGTGGTCTGTAGGTATTGGGTTAAAAGGAGTTGATGAGCATTTTCATAATCCATGTGCGCGATTTATCAGAGTTGATTCTTTTGCTACAAGAAAATATTTGCTTATGTATCATTCAATTGGTTTTATTGCACTACCGGGTGGTATTGGTACTGCAGATGAAGTTTTTGATGTATTTGATCGTTTAAAGCATGAGAAAATTCAGCGCAAACCAATAATTTTTGTTGGTAAAAAATATTGGCAGCCATTGTTTGATTGGCTAGAGAATACGATGGTTGCTCAGCATTATGCAACAGAAACAAGTAAACATTTCTTTGTGTTGACTGATTCTATTGATGAAGCGGTTGCGCTGATGAAACAGAGATTACCGTTAAAACTTTTTGCTTCCAATTAAATAGCCAATGACTGAAAGAGCTAGTGTTGCTAATTCACGGGGTATGCTTTGTGGTAATGGGAGTATTCTAAATAGAACAAAACCCGCTAATCCAAAAACAATTGCACCAACTGCTGCTTGCTTTTTAACGCGAGTTTTGAAGTAGCAAAATAAAAGGGGGACTAGCAAACATGAGACTGAAACCTCATAGCTGCCAATCAAAATACTAATAATATTTTGTGGTACAAAATACGAGGCAGCAACAGCAACGCAACCGGTTATGAGTGTAATAGCTTGTGAGAGCCATAGTTTATTTTTATTATCAATAAACGGGAAATCAAAGTCTTGTGCAATGTTAGAACTAATGGCACACAGCAAAGAGTCTGCAGTAGAGGTTATTGCTGCGATAACACCACACAACGCGAGTGAAGAAATAATGTTGTTTGTTAAAAATTCTATCACAGGTAATAATGGGCTTGCGCTATCTGGCAGAGTGATACCAAGAAGTTGTGCCTTCATGCCGAAATAAATAGGGACTAAAGAAAATAACAATAAAAAACAACTAGAAAGAAGTGCAGAGATAGCTGCAATACGCGTGGTACGTGCAGCAAAGAAGCGCTGTGCCAAATCTTGTTCAATTAATGAAAATAAAGCGGGCATTAGTAATGTACCAGTAAAACTACTCATAGTAATAGCAGTTGTGCCAAACATCGATTGTGCTTGTCCAATATTTGCAAGTGTAAAAAAGTTGCTTGGCTCTTGCCATAAGCTGTACAGAAAGATGAAGCCAAAAAGAAAAATAATATATAAAACTTGAAATATATCTGTAATGACGACTGCCTTGAGGCCACCAAGCATAGTATATAAAATAACAAATACCCAAAATGCTATAAAAAGAAATTCGTTTGTGATGCCAAGTCCAACAAGTAGCCCTTTTACTGCAACAATCTGAGCGATTAGAATACCGCATAATGTTACAATGGAAAGAATCGATGCAAACTTTTTGAGTATTGGTGAGCCATACCTTGTTTCAAAAAGTTCGGCAGTTGTTGCTACATTGAGCGAGCGTAATTTTTGCGCAAAACCAAGTCCAAGAATTAGAAAACCGAACCCCATGCCAAGTGTGTATAAAATACCGTAAAGTCCAACGCTGTGTGCCTCCTGTGATGTACCCAAAAGCATGCCACCACCAAGTTGTGTAGCAATCAAAGTGAACGTGACTGAGGCGATACCTAGATCTCTGCCTGCAAGGAAGTAATCGTTGGTTGTTTTGATGTTACGAGAAGCAAAATAGCCTAGCAGTAAATAGATAATACTTAGGCCAGAAAATACAGTTAAAAATAATGTCATACTCATTGAAAATCCTTGAGGGTATGTATCAATAATAAAAATTGGAATGGGTATATCTTATACTATATGCAATAAACGCTTCAATGTTAAAAAATAAGATATGAAAGATAAAATGCGATCCGATGGATATTATCCATGGATAAAATGATGGATATCCAAAGTCATGAAGATATGAACTTGTGCAAAGTCAAAAATGAAACGAATATTTTGCTGAACTACCATCGCGGAAACTCCCAAAAAAATATTTGAGGTTATTTAATAAAATTTACTTTTTTTATAATAGCATGAAATAAGATAATACTACAACACCCAAAGATGAGTTAATATATAAAGTATTCTTTATCTTTTTTTTTCATGCGATATACTGGCCCAACAGTCAGTGCCGTATGTTATTTCAAAAGAGTTAAATAATGATTCATACAAAAAAAATAGTGAAAAATATAGCGTTTATTATTGGATTTTTCAGTTTAATTAAATTAGCTTCCTTATTGAAGATGAGCTTTGTTGTTGGTTCACATACCATGTTTTTTGGGGGTGCTAGTATTATTACACCGCTAGCAGGTTTGTTTGGCGGCGCTGCTGGCGCAACGGGTGTATTTAGCTTATGTGCGCTTATTAGGTTTTTTAGTTATGGATTGTTTTTACCATTTAAACACTTTTCCTATTTTGTGCCTGGTTATTGTGCATCGTTATACTGGGTAAGTAATAATATATTAAGCAGACTATTGTTACCGCTGCTATGCATGATACTTTTTATTGCACATCCAGTTGGTTTTTGGGCTGCGCCATATGCATGTTATTGGTTGATTCCAATTACTTTGTATTTTGTACAAAATAAAAGCGTATTTTTGCAAGCATTGTGCAGTACGTTAATTGCACATGCAGTTGGTTCAGTAATTTGGATATATAGTGTTCCTATGTCTGTTTTTGATTGGTATAGGTTGATTCCTGTTGTTGCGGTTGAACGCTTTGCATTTGCACTTGGTATGGTTGTGGTGTATAACGGTATACGCAATGTTTATAAGAAGTTGACACTTTTTGGTGGATACAGCGATTTTTTGTCTGTTTACAAAAGTTTCAAAACAAATGGGTAACACGTATTTTGACTTATTGATCTTCGTTTTAGCTATAACTATTGGAATAGTATGATTAAACACTTGGCCTGTATAATGGATGGTAACCGTCGTTGGGCAAAAAAACAAAATAGAGTTCCATGGTATGGTCATAAAGAAGGTGTTGAAGCAGTCAAAAAAGTGATTCAGTTTTGTCTAGAAAAGGAAATTTCCCACCTTTCTCTTTATACATTTTCGCTAGAAAATTTTAAACGTTCGGTAACAGAAAAAAAATATTTATTCCAACTTTTGGTAAAAGAAGCACATGATGGTGTTCAAGAATTTGTGGAGAAAGGAATTCGAGTTCGTTTTATTGGGGATCGTTTACTTTTTCCATCTTCGACGATTTCTGCATGTAAAGCAGTTGAAGAAAAAACAGCGCATCTAAATACCCTAAGCTTAAACTTTTTATTTTGTTATGGTGCTCAACAAGAGATTATTGGCGGTGTGAAAAAGATTATTAAGCAGGTGCAGGCCGGGGTACTATCTCCAGATGATATTGATGAATCAGTTTTTAAAAAATATTTGTGGCTTGGTGATATTCCCGAACCTGATTTAATTTTACGTACTGGTGGTGTAAAACGTTTGAGTAATTTCTTACTCTATCAGGCAGCGTACAGTGAATTTTATTTTTTAGATTGTTTGTGGCCAGAAATAACAATGCATCATTTGATTACTATGGTTAATGAGTTTACTGGCCGTCAAAGAAATTTTGGAACATGAAAGTTTGTATACTTGGTGAAGGTGCTTGGGGCACTGCAGTAGCTACTTTACTTGCCAACAATGGACATACAGTACATGTATGGTGTTATCATAAAGAAGTTGCCGAAGATATTAAAGAGAATAGGAGTAATTCTCGTTATTTACCAAATATTGCATTAGATAAAAATATTGTTCCGTTTATTGATATAGAAAAAGCATTATGTGATGTTGATTGGGTTTTTGAAGCAATACCAGTACAATATTTGCGATCAATTTTGGAGCAAGCACAACGTTGTTTTAATCTAAAACAAACATGGGTTGTGCTGAGCAAAGGGATAGAGAAAGGCTCATTTTTATTGCCAAGTCAAGTAATTGATGCTGTGTTTGCAACAAGGGTGAAAAAAGCAATTTTTTCTGGGCCAAGTTTTGCTAAAGACTTAGCAGAAAAACAAATTACTGGAGTAACTATTGCTGCAGATGATTGTGAAACTGGGCAGCAGCTTTCTCAGTTGCTTGCAAATAACTATTTTAGGCCTTATATCAGTCTTGATGTGATTGGTGCGCAAATTGGTGGTGCACTCAAAAATGTAATCACATTAGGTGTTGGTATGCTTGATGGTGCTGGGTATACTGATAACGCAAAAGCGTTTTTACTTTCACGCGGCTTTCATGAAATTGTAACTATCGCTACCTTGCTTGGCGCACAATGTGATACGTTGTATGGCTTGTGCGGTATTGGTGATTTAGTGCTGACGGCAATGGGTAAACACAGTAAAAACTTAACGGTTGGCAGACGTCTGGGCAAAGGAGAAAAACTGCAAAATATTCTAGAGGAAACTGGGTATATTCCTGAAGGAGTAAATACCGTGCAGGCAATGCATCAGTATATTAAAAAAAATAACCTGGATCTTCCTGTTTGTGATGGGATTTACCAGGTTATTTTTCAGGATAAAAAACTTGAAGATATGCTTGCTAATTTAATGCAACGTCGTCCGCTTGAAGTTGAATGTAAACGTTCTCTTTAGTTTATTTTTTCCTCAGAATATACAATACCTGTTTCTTCTTCTAACCGAGTAATTGGATCTTTAGTATTAGGATTGTTAAGTATTTTTTTATATTTTGCAGTTTCCGAAAATGCCTGTTTTATCAACAGTTCTTTTTTATTTTTAATGAGAGAGTGTATGTTTTTTACTTTTCTGTTAGTATTTTCAAAATCTGACAATAGGCCGTTTCTGTGTTGAAATTGTAGCTTTGTATTATCACATGCATGCCATCCGTTCTTGAGATTTTTTGCTGCTTGTTGTAATTCTTTTTCGGCTTTATCCAACCCAGAACTCTGTACCATGATTTTTATTTTTTGTTCTAATGCATCTATTTGTTCTGGTGAAAGAGCTTCAAGTTGTTGTTGGATCAGAAGTTCTTGCTCCTGTTCTGGTGTGATGCTAACTACAGCAATAGCTGCACCTATCACCTCTAAACGATGCTTCACTTTTTCTAAGTCTTGACTAGGTGTACCAATTTTTTTTAATAGTAGGTACTTTTGATCATCTGTTAGCTGTACGAAATACACTGCTAATTTAAACTCAGCAATAAATTGTTCTAGTTCAGAGTTATTATTTATACTTTTAGAGTTATTTGTACTCAGGGTATGACTCATGCTATATATGTGACTAAATATTCCAGCAAGCAAAAGAAAAAC
Organism: Candidatus Dependentiae bacterium; assembly: GCA_020431705.1. NCBI lineage: Bacteria > Candidatus Babelota bacterium. Next base: position 34,539 of record JAGQHQ010000007.1, on the reverse strand, counting down.
GATACTTTTGATTTTTTTCATAGGAAAATCCTCTAAATTTTAATATGACTAACTTTAGTCATTTTCTTCTTCAAAAAGCATAGCATCAAGAGCTTCTTTGTTCATCTGCTTAACAAGTCTTTGGGTTTCTTTATACCTTTTGTTTTCTTGTTTTTTATTTTTTTTGTATTCCTTTTTTGTTATTTTTCCCTCTTTAAGGGCTTGCTTATTTTTTTTTGTTAGCACCTTATGTTTTCTTTCATTGATGTCTTTGCTTAGCTGTGCACTTTCATACTTTCGATATGCTTGACTGTCTTCTGAGTCAATAGTTTTTGCATATAATTCACATGTAACAATAGATAAAAAAACTAGAATAAATAAAATACGATTTTTCATAGAAAATCCCTTATTAAAAATAAAAAAAACAGTTCCCGTACATTGTTGAGTTAGAAAACAAACAATATGCGGGAATTCTTACGTAATCAAATATATCAAAAATTAAAAATTATTTAAGCTGGATGGCGTTGGTAAACCAAGGCTATTTAAATCTTCAATTAGCTTGTTAATGTCAACAAAATGAATAGCTATCAGGCCAGCCTGAGCTGCAGCTTGTATGTTTTCTATTTCATTGTCAATAAATACTGCCAATCGTTGACCGTCTTTATTGTACACTGGTGACTTAATATTATACGTGCGTATATGTGCTTTAAAGTAATCACAGTTTGGCTTACGTATCAGTTCTTGCTTTTTATTAAAAAAACAATAGGAACCCGGAGAAATCATCTCAAAAAAATCAGGCAAACGATGTGCAATTGAATTATACTCTTCAATTGGTTGGTTAGTTGCGGGGCGAATAACGAAAGAGTTACCTTTTAGTGCGCATACTACTTTTATCATACCATGCTTGATTTGTTTTTTATCAATTGCATTGTCAACGAGCTTTCCCAGGCCTTTTTGGTACTGTTCTAATGCTTTTTTACTGGTGGTACCATTGCTAAAATCTATAGTCGATGCCAAAGTAAGCGCTTTTCCTTTTTCGTTGTTATAGAGGTACTGAGCACCTTCTTTGATCCATTGGATAGCAAATTGAGCTATTTCATATCGATTGTTCCATACGAGTTTTGTTATATCGAGATCTAAAGCAACGCCATCCATGTCTAAAGCTATTTCCACCGTCGTAGGAGCAAGTATGGTTTCATAATGAGAACCATCATGATTTTTTACTGAAATTTTTACGGGAACACCTTCCATAAGTTCAATATCCATACTGGTGTGTGTGTATATCCTCCGTGTTCTTTGCACAAACGATGCGTATAGATGGGAGCTTGTAAGAAAGAAAAAACAACCAATAACAAAAAGCGCTACGTATGTACGAAGATGTTGCATTTATAGTCTCCTAGTTAATAATTATCTGAGCAATAACATTTATTATTGCCTAAGTATAATATATTTATTTTTAATTAGCAATTACACTATCAGTGAATGGCGAAAACTCAAATAGAAATATTTTGAGCATTTAATTGTATATTTAATTGATTAAAATAAATGAGTGATCCTGGTCGTGGGCGTTGATCGGTAATGTGTGCCGTATTTGGACAGATTTTCTGATTTTTAAAATGTGTTATTTCAGGAGTTATGTTATAACTTTTAAGAAACTCTATAGTATGCTGAAGATTTTTTCCAATAAAAGATGGGCATATAACGGGTTTGCTATTTCCCCGAGAAACGTAGGCGATCATTGTATGCTCTTTTATGGGATTACCAGGTTGTGGTAGTTGTGCTATGCAATAATTTTTTGGTTTACTGCTTTGCAGATAATAAGTTCGTAATGCCATATTTCTTTTAGCAAATATTTTTTTTGCTTGTTCTATTTCTTTATTTAGTATTGTGTCGGCAATGATGGGTTGTGGTTGAGTCGAAACAATAAAATATATGGTTTGGTGTGATTTTATCATGCTTCCTGCAATGGGATTTTGACTTAAAATAGTTCCATCGGGCAAATCGGGTTCTTCCTTTTGAAGTAACAGTTGTGGATACAAATTATGGTCTGATAATATTTTGCATGCTTGAGCGATATTTTTGCCAACAATTGCAGGTGTTGTGAGTTTTGTTACTTGATGAAAGTAACTAACGCTGTAGTAACCAAAAACAAAAGTAATAAATGGTAGGGGCCATAATGAATTTTTTATCATGATGAAACGGTACACAATAAGCCGGATTCTGTCATTATCTAATGATATAATGTGGCAATCATTTATCTATGCGACATACCCGCATGCTTTAATGAAGCGAACGATCAATACATGCTGCTTTGTCTTGCTCCTGGCAGGGTTTACCCAACTAGGACATTGCTATACTAGTTTGTGCGCTCTTACCGCACATTTTCACCCTTACCGTTATAGTAAAATAACGGCGGTTATTTTCTGTGGCACTTTCCATGAGCTTGCGCTCTCCATGGGTTGGATTATCTTCCCAGGTACCATGTTCGCTAGGAGTCCGGACTTTCCTCTTGTATTGTTTTAAGTACTACAAGCGATTGCCTTGTGTACCGCACCATTGATATATCAAAGAAAGGATAACTATTGCTACTATCATAACAAAAATTTTGCTTATTGTATATAAAATAAGGGATGTAGAGTAGTAGCTGAATGAGTAGGATAAAAGGAGTTGACACAGAGTACATAGAGTTACCAGTAGACACGCTTGCCATATTTGATATGAGAAAAAATATCTTATAGTGAAACTTAAAAAAGTTACTGGTAATAAGTATGCGATATCAACACCGAAATTTCCATGGTACATAAATGAGCTTAACATAAAAAGTGTTCCGGCTAAGGTTATTCGGGGCCAGTTGACCGGTTTGTGTAAAAGATGTAGAACATAGTAACAGAGTGACAATGAAATCACTGGTTTTTTAGAAATATAAAAAAAAGAAATATCTAGTAAAAATAGAATAAAAATAAGCATGGTATCTGTTAGTCTATATCGACAATGGATAAGCTTCAAGTATGTGTGGTCTTGTACGTTTATTGGTACGTTCTCAAAAAAGAAGGAGACTTTCATGAGAACAAAAATGTTATATAGTTGTTTGCTCATTTTTTCTTTTTTATATGGTGCAGTATCGTTTATACAGGCTGATGATGCCGGAACAATAAATGAAGTCATTGCTACAGGTGTTGAGAGCAATACTGTCGATGTAGGCGTAACAGATAATAATTTGTCCATTACAGATGAGGCGGTTGGTATTGATGCTGTGGTTGATGGTGACTGGCATCAAACGCTCGATAACTGGTATACATGGCTGTTTGATCAGGCTGCTGGACATCCATATTTGAGTATATCAGGATTGGCGGCATTTATGGGAACACTATTTTATATGCTGAGTAATGTACTCAGAAATGAAGCGGTTGTTGAAGCAGTTAAGCGAGAAATGATTAAGAAAAATCGAGAGCAGCGTGAATTGTTGTGTGATTGTGTATCTCGTGGCTGTGCGTGTTTGGTAAAAGGTAATTGCCCATGTGGAAAAGATCGCAAAGGATGCAGTTGCAGTAATTCTTATTCGTGGCAAAAAGGTATGATGAAAAAAGAAATGAGAAGATTTTGTAAATGGTGTCATACTAAAAAACGTGGTGTGCGCTTAGTAGAAGAACACCTGTCTACATGTCCGTTTTTAAAGGTGCTTATGAATTTGCTGAAAGATTATGAAGACGGTTGCCCCTATTTGAGGGCGTGCATGAATAAATAGCTCAAACGCGTATTATTTGATATTTCATGCTAGTATAAACCCGCACCAAATGTGCGGGTTTATTTATTTGTTACGTTATTTTGTGTGTTTCTGTTATTTAATACGAAAAAAAATGATTTATTTTTTGCGATTTTTTTTTTATGGAATCATCATAGCACTTATTCTGTTGTTCTCTATAATAACGGGAATTGCTTTGTATGTAATGCATCATAAGGTGATTGATTTTTCTGTGCTTGCGCATTACGATCCAGGGCGACCGTCAATTGTGCTCGATGAGCGTGGTATCGAATGGGCAAGATTTCAACTAGATATACGTGATCCTATTTCCATGCAGAAAATGCCTCAGCATTTAATTAATGCATTTGTAGCAGCAGAAGATTGGCATTTTTTTAAACATCATGGTATTTCGTGGAAAGGAATATTGCGTTCTATTTTAGTTAATGTATACCACGGTAAAAAAGTACAGGGAGCAAGCACTATAACTCAGCAATTGGTAAAGCTTCTCTTTCTTGATTTGGAAAAAACATTCTCTCGCAAGATTAAAGAGCAACTATATGCATTATTAGTTGAGCAACAATTTAGTAAAGAGCAAATTCTACAAACATATTTAAATCATGTTTATTTTGGGTGTGGAATTTATGGGGTACAAGCTGCAAGCAAACGATTTTGGAATAAAGATGTTAGTGATTTAACAATAGATCAAGCAGCAACGCTTGGTGGTATTGTTCGTTTGCCAAGTTATTATTGCCCATTGGTTTATCCACTTTCTGCACAAAAGAGACGAGATAGCGTCTTGTCTAAAATGAAGTATCTTGGATTTATTACAGAAAATGAATACATGACTGCAGTGAGTAATGACATAACAGTAGAAAAAAATATACAATTGTGTTGTGCTCCATATGTGAAAGAATACATACGCCAATTACTTGAGCAAAGAGTTGGTAAACAGCAACTATATAGTGGTGGCTTAGTAATAAAAACAACACTTAGTATTGATATACAAAAAAGTGCAGAAAAAATTTTAAAAAAACAAATAACCATACTGCGTGGTAATATATCTGATGTTGATGGTGGTCTTATTTCTATTGATAGAAAAACAGGCGCAATAAAAGCGCTTATTGGAGGTTATGATTTTGCATCATCAAAATTTAATCGTGCATTGCAGGCTCGTCGGCAAATGGGTTCTACATTTAAACCTATTTTATATGCCGCAGCGGTTCAATCAGGTAAACAGTTTTCTGACACCAAAGTTGATGAGCCATTTTTTCTTGAGCAAAATGGTAAATTATGGCAACCAAAAAATTATAACGGAAAATTTGTAGGCGAGGTTACTTTAGCTTATGCACTTTCTCATTCAAATAATATTGCATCGATAAAAACATTTTTGGATGTTGGTTCTGAGACAATTATTATGCTTGCAAAAAAAAGTGGTTTGAGCGGGCCACTGTATCCATATCCCTCTCTTGCGCTGGGTTGTGTTGATGCAACCCTTAAAGAGGTGGCTGGCATGTTTAATGTTTTTGCTAATAATGGAATGTATGTTGAGCCACATATTATTTCTTGGGTTAAGAACCAGTTGGGAAATAAAATTATTAAAGTCAATATAAAAAAATCGCATGTTATGAGACCTCGTATTAGTGGGCAAGTGTCAAAGGTTTTAAGTATTGGTATAGAGCGCTATCAGGCAATGCTTGGGAAAACAAAAGATGAGTGGCTGCAGCATGAGGTAATTTGCAAAACAGGTACAACTAATGATTCTCGTACATGTTGGTTTACTGGTTCAACTCCAGAATTAACAACTGCGGTATATATTGGGTGTGATGATAACCGTGAAATGGGGAAAAATGTGTATCCACTTAGAACGGCGTTTCCTATTTGGCTTGAGCTTAACAAAAAAATTGTATGTTCAAAAAAGCATTTTTCTTATGACCCTTCATTGAGGCCACTATTTATTGATGAGAAAACTGGTGAGATTGTCGTGAGCGGAAGTAAAAAAGGTATTATAGAAATTTTAATTTAGATCATAAAATTAAAGTCTTTTTTAACGTGATAAGAATGAAAGTACTTTCTCTGCGTAGTATTGGATAATATTTTTATTACTTACTAATGGTTCCAGGTCCTTTTTGCAAAGTTGATTTGCATGCCATATTAATTCTTTGTAATTTGGCAATACTGCATGTTGTTTAAAGATATATTCTGTTTCAAGGTTGTACAATTTATGTCCAATTTTAACAAGTTCTATCAATTCTCCAGCGCACTCACCGAATATGTGCGCACCAACAATGGTTCCATCACTAGTGCAGATAAACTTAGCAATGCCTTCTGTGGTTCCATCAATGTGCGCCTTGTCCAGTAGTGTATAGGGACAACGATAAATACGGAGGCTTGATCCATGAACGATGTATGCTTCTTGTTCTGTTAGACCGATGGAAGCAAATGGTGGATATGTATATACCATTCTAGCAAGATTTATATAATTTGGTTTTATTTCTTTTTGCCACCATGGACGAAACATATTTTGGATTGCTATTTTTGCCTGAAAATGAGCAACTCTGCTGAGTAAGGTCTGGCCAACAACGTCACCACAAGCGTAAATATTGTTGGCATTTGTTTGCATAGTTTTTTTTACCTCTATTCCCTTTTTGTTGAAAGTAACATTGGTGTTTTCAAGGCCGAGATTCTCAATATTAGCAATGCGATTTGTCGCAACAAAAAGTGATTCTGCTGTTATTGTATGGTACATATCAAAGCGGTCGAGATATGTTACTTTTACAAGGTCTTTGTCATTTTCTACTTTTGTAGCTAGAGAGCTACATAACACGGAAATACCGAGTTGTTGTAGGTTTTCTGTTAACATACCAACGAGTTCAAAATCAAAAGTGGGAAGCAATAAACCATGTTTCATAATTATTGTTACATTTACCCCGAGTATGCCTAGTGTTTCTGCTAGCTCGACTCCAAGAAATCCTCCTCCAATAATAATAATCGACTTTGGTAATACATTGAGTGTAAAAAACGTCTCTGGGGTTAAATAGGGTACAGAGATAATGCCTTCAATATGAGTGATATGTGGACGAGTTCCGGTTGCAAGAATTACGTTATCTGTGCAGATAGTACGACCATTAATAGTGAGGGTATGGTTGTCGATAAATCGAGCTGTACCAATGATGATCTCAATGCCCATTTTGGTAAGTTCTTCTATGGAGCAAAATTCGTAGATATCATTGCTGATTTTTCTGATATGAGATAATAAGCTTGAAGTATCAAATGTGTAGGATAATTCTTTAATATATGATTTTTCGTTAACTTTTTTCAGTTCTCTAGCTGCTTGAGCAAATGTTTTTGTTGGAATATCACCAAACCATATTTTGCTTCCACCGGGTTTATTTTTTTCAATAATTGCAATTCGTTTTCCGCGATCATAAGCAAGTTTTGCTGCGGTAATTCCAGCGGCGCCGCTGCCAATAATAACAAGGTCATAATCGTAACTTTTAGATGAACACACAAAACAGAGTATTAGTAATATTGATAGATTAAAAAAAAGGCATTGCGGATTCATATATTTCCTTTTTAGAATTGTATGAGCGGATAATATAAAAAGGTATTTGTTTACCTATAACCTTATTGGTATCATTCGTCGTAGAGCAATGTTTTAGCTATTGTTAAAATAAAAAAGGGAAATATGCGATGGTATGGTGTTCCATTGTGGTGCTGTTTCTTGATACATATATTAACCTTATTTGGTAAAGAGAAGTTGAACAACTACTCAAGATTGAGTAAAGAGCAAAAAGTTGATATAGAGCACTTGCTTATTTCTCCGTTAGTTGAACTTATAGTTAAGCGAGGCTATTTTATTGCCCGTTTTCAGCAAATACCGCTTACTTTAGATACTGTTCCGTCTTATTTTTGGAATCATAGCATAGATGATTTAATGAGCCTATGGGATGACATACGTTCATTCAAGTTTCTTGAAGATAAAATGTTTGTTTTGCAATTTATAAAGAAATCTTGTGATACCTTGTGTAACTTAGCCGAATGTATGGGGTATTTTAAGGATGATACTGTTGCGATTAATTATAAGAGAGATACAGCTTTGTCATTGGCAGAACAAATATATTTGATTGATTATATAGTGGAAGTTATGGGTCAAAAAAAAGGACAAAGAAAAATGCCTTTTGGTCTTTATCAACAAGACGTTACTGATATAGCAAAAGATCTTTCTGTGATTGATTATGATGTAATTTTAATGCGTTTTTATCAGCTAAAAAGATTTGATAAAGTGTTTAAATTACTTGCTACAGCCTATGAAAGTCGTCTAGCGTTTCTACCAATTACTGCAAACGATAGATCAGTGATTAGTGCTTCACAGCTCAAAGATGTATTTACTCATTACCGTATCCGCTGTCTTATCGATCAGATATTTATCAAAAAATCTATAAAGCCTTTGCTCTTGCTGTGGAAATATCTTCAGCATTATCGTTATATTTCAGATGAGGTTCTAGTTAAGCAAGTTGTTATACTGACAATTTTTATTTGTCAAAGCTTTGTTTTGAGTAATCAAATGAAGCAGAGTCCCACTCAGTTTGCACAAGAGGGGTTGTTTTCGGAATTATATATGAATAATGCTGTGCATTTGTTATCTACGGAACAAGTGATGAATGATCTTAACGAAGCGCAAGCTAATCTTGCATTGGTAATCGAACATTTGAAAGCAACGGAGCCTTGGTATCAGAAGCTTGTTTCATGGTGGAAAAAGAATAAGTATGTTAAGGGATGCCATTAGTATGTATTATTTTAACAGGTTTATATGGTTTGGAATTATTTTTTTGCCGGGGTTAATTCTTGCTATCAATAAAGAAGAAATTACTACTATATCTTCTGATATGCTTGTATCGATTAAACAAATACATCTATTTAGTAATCTTATCAATAGAAGATTTTATTTCATTGAGCGTCTTAAGAAACCAATACAAATGCTTTTAAATATGAAAGTGAGTTCTGATCAATTGAATGTTATTTTTCATCGAGCATATTCAGATAGTTTGGAGTGGCGATGTGATGCTGTTCGCACTTCTTTGGAAGAAATAGAGCGTATTGGCAACTTAAAACCGCTTCTGATGGTTTGGGACGAATTTTTTTCATATAAATCGATTGATGATGAAATTTTTATAGAAGAATTTACCAAAGAGATTTTTCTCATTGCTCATACGTTACTTATACACGGTGTTGCCAAATCTCTTTCTTTGGACAAAGTGTGTGAAGATCTCATGTTTGCAGATGCAATTTTTTATTTACCTGCAGAGTGCCTGGTGGAAGTAATAGATCATGTAGCAAGCACGCTTATAGAATCACAGTTTTATACTAATCTGACAGATTATTTGCAGGCGTATTGGCAAAGAGCAGAGTTATCTGATGTCGTTTTCCGTATTTATAGTAATGATATTGTGATGCGTTTTTATGTTATTGAGCGTATTGAATGGATTGTAGATCTTTTTCGTCAGTTTGAAAAGATGGGCAACTATTCTATTGGAGATGGATCTTTGCTTGAAGTTGATATTGTATTTAAAAGTTATCAAATTAATCAGGCTGTAATGGAAATTAATATTGAAGGTGGTATAAAGCCGTTTTTTTATTATTGGCACATGACTAAGCAGTATAGATTTATTAAAAATGAACTTTTTCAAAAGGAATTTTTGATTTTAGTTTTTATACTAGAAAAATATTTATTAAATTATTATGCACGAAGTCAGTCTGATTATGATACAGTACAAAAAATTGAAGAAATATACAAAAAAATAAATTCACTTTCTACTTTTGACTTATTGCAGGGCATAGATTACGCAGGTACATATTTAAAAAAAATTGTTATTCAGCAGCAAAATAATTGGTGGCATTATGTCAAGAATTTTGTGGTGCATTTTTTTAGAAAAAAATGAAAAGGGCTTAATGTAGTGAAAATAATCAAGCATTTGGCCGTACAGGTAGCTTTTTTAGTTTGTATAATTAATTTTTATGCATATTTAGATGCAACCGAGGATTATCAAAAACAGAATGAAAGCATATCTTCTTTCATTCAAGCAGTACACTACAGATATTATTTGATTGCGCGATTAAAAGAAGCCATTAGCATAATTAAACAGGAGAAAAACGATTTTTTTGTTGATATAAAAAATGAAGTTGCTGTATTGCTAGAAAAATGGAAGGTTCTTGCTGCATATCAAATGATTCAAGATAAAGATTATGAGCTTGATGTAGCAAAAGGAGTGTTAAAGCTTTTGCAAAAAATAGTCAATAAATCAGAAAGAAAAGCTGTCTTACCCTGTCATTATTCAATGGAATATATATTGAATGTCATAGATACGCATTTGAATAAAAATAAAGCAAAGGACTTATCTCTGAACGTGTTATCTTTTGATGAAGTACCAACAGACCTTATTGTAGCACGATTTTATGCGATTAAACGCTTAAAAAATGCATTTGAGTTGCTGGCATATGTAGACAAAAAAATGCTTATTTGTCCTGTACAACCAAAGCAGATGATGGATGTGGTGCTCGATGTTGAATGGAATAAAGTTTTTTCATTTATTAGTGATAAAAAAATGGAAGAAGTGCTTAATGAAGTTGTACAAACGGGAAGTGTTAAGCCAATACTGCGGGTATGGAATGAGTGTGTTCATTATCGTTATATTGGTAATGATTTGTTTTTAAAAGATAGCATGATAATGCTTATCGGAGCGTATAAAAATTTGATTGTGAGTAATGTTTCAACAGCCAAGCAAAAGAAAAAACTTGCATATCAAATGCATTACGTTATGGATTTATATAAGCATATGGATCAGTATGATACAGAGGAATTATTGGATGCAATTGATGGCGCAACGTACCATTTTTTGGTTATTGTTAAAGAAATAGAAAAGTCTATATCTTGGTATGTGCGTTTGTATGATTGGATATTAAGCAAAATAGTAGTGAGCTAAGTAATGAACAATATAGTGAGAAAGGCGCTGTGTGTTGGTATAGTATTAAGCCTTGGTGTTTCTGTTCAGAACACGCTTTTTTGTGCACGCAATTATTCTTTGCATGTTCCTATTACAAGGCTAACAAGTATGGTAAAAAGGCGTTATTATTTTGTTACTCGACTTTCTAAGACAATGAAACTATTAGCAAAAATTAAAAAATTAACGCTCAATATTGATTCCTTTTTTTATAAAGATGTTGCTAAGGCTGGTGGAGTTGAAATGCTTTTTTCTCATGAGCGTATTAGATCGTCGGTGTATCAAATATTCAAAATGAAGAGTCTCAAGCCTCTTTTTATGGTATGGGATGATTTTGCTTCGTATAAATCTATAGAGGATGAATTACTGGTAGTTGATTTTACCAAAGAAATTTTTGTAATAACTAAAAATACGTTTTTAGAAAAATTATTTGAAAATAAAAGAAACAAGGTAAAGTTTCGTGTGCTTGCTGATAGTTTAAGCCGGGTGTTTTTTTTACCTCCGGAATTTTTAATCGATCTTGTTTGTGATATGACTAGCTATTTGGCTGGCTATTATGAATGTTGCGATGAATTTTTAGATGGTATTATCAGAAGATGTACGGAATTTATTACACCGAAAGGTGAGCTTGCAGATATCAAACCACATGTTGTTACTGAAGAAGTGGGCACGCGATATTATTATGTCAAGCGGCTTAAAGAATCATTTACGCTACTTAAAAAATTGGAAAAAAAAGGGATTAGCTGTCTTAAATATGTGCCTACAGGAGGGGGTGTTTCAAAAAATATATTTGATGGTACGATTTGTTTTTCGCAAGCGCATGTAGCTTCAGCAATTAAAAAAACAGAAGAAACTGGTGATATTAGACCAATAAGGATTTTGTGTAAAGAAGTAAAGCACTTTAAGTTTATCGAAAATAATGAACTTTTTCGTCAGATGTTGATTGCTTTTTTTATCGCACAAAAAAATGCATTTGTTAATTATACGCAGCAATATCCGGAAAAGGCTCGTAGTGCAACGATATCACAGATTTTTGCTTTGTATCAAGAAATAGACTCATTACCTATAGAAGAAATTTTAACAGCCATTGATGTTGTTAGTGCGGCAATGAATGAAACGTTTATCAAACAAGATACAGATTCGGGTACACAATGGAAAGAATTATTTACAAAATATTGGTGGGTTCAGCCAATAATAATAGGTGGTACTATTTTACTTAAAATTGTAAAACATTACTGCCTATTAAGTTACTTATTTTAAAAAGTCTTTTTATTTTTTTGTGTGGTGTGTGAGGCATATTGAATGTCTAGCAGAGAGTTTAACACCCCAAAAAGCTCTTCAGGGAATTTTTTTAACATTTTTTGGTTCATAACCCATATAAGGTGAGGATATTGCTTTTTAAAGGCGTTAGCATTATCAACTTGGTGATTTGTTGTTGCTGATGATTGTAGTGGTATTGTAATAATAAACTTTTTGAAAAAGATGCTCTCAAAAAGAGTGCCTGCCCCAGAGCGGCATATTATTATATCGGCTGCTTGGTAGTATATACCTAAATTATCCTGATAAGTAAATGAATGGGCAGAGATGCCATGTGTGGCATAAAAAATATTCCAATCAGTTGTATCATATGATCCTGTTTGATGAATAATTTGGACATTTTTTACTTGTTCTGGTTGTGAGACAATCCACTGTTTTATTAGGGTATTGATAAAAATTGAACCCTGTGAGCCACCCAAAATCAAAATAGTTGGTTTGTTCGGGGATAAACCGATTTCTTTAAGTGCTTTTTGTTTACCTATTTTTAAGGTATTTGCTGAATAACGAATTGGATAGGCAGAAAAAAGACATTTATTTTTTGGAAAAAATTGTGCTGTTTTTTTGAAACATGTATAAATATCGGCACCAGTTTTTGCAAGTAAGGTAACAGCCTTACCAGGTACAGCGTTAAGCTCATAAATACTGATAGGAATACGTAATAATTTTGCAGCAAAGCAAACAGGTAATGAAACAAGACCACCCATACTTATTACTCGCTGTGCACGAAATTTTTTCAAATGATATAGGCTTTTGAAAAATGCCAGAATAAATGACAAACAACACCAGATAAGTTGTAGAGGGTTTTTAACGTTAACTGGCGTTATTGGTAGTGGAATATGCGTGGGAGCAATAGCGCTTGTGCTAATGATTTTTTTATCCAATGCACTTGAGGTAGAAAAAAATAAAATATGGGTGGTTTTATTATTTTTTACTTCTTGTTGAGCAAGAGTAAGAGCTGGTATAATATGGCCACCAGATTTACCGCCAACAAATGCAATGGCGTTATTATTTTTTCCAGCTGATAAGGATTTTGTGTATTTTATTTTTTTCATACTTATTTTTTGCAAGCACTGCTGCATGTTGCATAACTTTTTGTGCTTTTGTTGATTGTCCTGTTTTATACAATGCCTTTCCCAAGTGTTTTACAATACTAAAATCGTTGCGGTTTGTAGAGGCAATTTTTTGTAAGATATCAAGAGCTTTTTTGTAGTTTCCTTGTTTATAAAAAATAGTGGCTTGCGTGTCTAAAAAGTGAGGATTTTGTTTATCTTGTTTAAGGGCCTTTTCAATAAGTGTTTGTGCTATTGCACATTGTTTTTCTTGTGTTGCATAATAGTATGCTAGAAGATTGAGCAGAGGGGGGAAATCGCTGTCAATTGCATTCTCTGTTTTCATGAGGGTTTTTATTTTTTGGTACTGTTTTTTTTCATAATAAATACAACAAAGTTGAAAAAGAAGTTTTGCCTTAAGTGCTGCATCATTAGTTTTTCCATGCGCTTTTTGTAAGTAATGTTGTGCTTGTTCACTATTATTCATGCGTAAATATAAATCGGCCTGGTACAAAAGGGGCAGTATGTTATTTGGTTGTTTTTTTTCAATAGTATGTAGTGTTAAAATTGCTGATTTATAAGAAAGCCCTTGGCGGCACAATAGGTGTAATGTTTCAAACCATAAATTTTTGGTTGGATTTTGTTCTATCCAGGCTTGTAATTGATGTGCTGCGTGTACCGGTTTGCCCATAGAAGAAAGAATTTGAATCTTGAGTAATTTTTTTTCATCCGTCTCAGAGTTTTTTTCTTCTAGGCAGTGGTCAATATGTTTGAGGGCTTTGCTATATTGTTTCTGTTGTAATAAAAGGAGTGCTTTATTAAAGCATGAGCGATTAACATTGATAGACTGTTTATTTTGAGTAACCATTTTTTGTCTAAAAACAAGTTCTAGAAGATGATTCTGAATTTGTGCTGTTGGTAGCTGTGTGCGTTCCAAAAAGGATGTGTATCCCTTGATTGCATTGTTAATGTTTCCCAGTTGTTCTTCAATCATAGCATATAATAGCCAACTTTTATCAAATTGGGGATAGAGCTCCAGGCTTTTTTTAACACTTTCATGTGATTTTTTTATTTGTTTGAGATGGAGATGAAGCTGTGCTTTGAGAAAATAAAATATGAAATTATTTGGTTTACGCTGTGCATTGTTTAGATAGGCTTCGATAAGTGTAAGAGCTTCATCAAGTTTTTGTTGCTGAATAAAAAGTTGTGCTGTGCGGAATACAATTTCTTGATTTGTTTTGAATTTTTTACTCAAAGCTATGAATCGATTATCGGCTTCTTCTTGTTTGCCTGTTTTTTCCAATGCGAGCGCAAAGATGCGCTGTATATCAGGATTGTCTGCAAATTCTGTGTCCAGTTTGGGAATGAGTTGAACAATTTTTGTAAATTGTCCTGTTTGAAAAAGAAAAGGAACATATCCTTCGTGGATGTGTATTGGTACCTTATGTTCAAATGTTTTTTGATACCATTGGTGTGCTTGGTGTGTATTACCTTTGTATTGTAAATAATTAGCCCATAAAAAACGATGCAGTTGTTGTGAATTGACGTCACATGCTATGCGGTAGGAAACAATGCTAATCAGTCCAAGCATAATACAAAAAAGCTGTTTCATAATTTGGCTCCTCATTGTACACCGTTAGTGCTACTACTCGATATTTTGTTGTAGGATAGTATATTGCAAGGAGGTAAAGATAGGATTTTTATTCTTGTTCTTGGTAGCAACGAACCAAAAATAGTTCAAGTGCAATACGAAGTTGTGCGTCTCCAATTTTTTCTAGAGCAAGCTGTTCTTTTTGAGATAGTGTTACAACTTTACATGCTTCAAGCTTTTTTTTGGGTATGTTTTTTTTTGTACATTGATTGTGACTCATTGTTTTAAATCGTATTTTTTTGATTCGTGGTTGATCCAACTTATTGTTTATTGTTTTAAGTAAAACATCAGAAAGAAAATAGAGCTCTTGCATCCAGCTAGAATCTCGAACTCCCAATATGAGATTATCATCATTAATTTTTTCAAGTTGCACTTGGCCTTTTAAATCACCAATAATTGAAGGCCATTCTTCAAGTAGCTGTGATTTCCAGGTGTTATGTGTGTCGAAAAACGAATGTAAAATCGATTTAATAGAATGTATCATGGTATGCTAATTGTAGCGTATTGTTTCAAAAATGTTGAGGAGTCGTGATGAAAAAATTTGAGCAATTGCCTCATACGGCAGATATAAAAATTCGTGTGTATGGAAAAACCAAAGAAGAATTATTTCGTAATTCATTATACGGTATGTTTAGTATTGTTGGTCCACATGTACCGTCAAGTTGTAAGAAGGTTGGTGAGTATATTGTGTGTGATGATTTGCCGAAAAAACATATAGTAGAGGTAATGGCTCCCGATATTGATGCACTTTTAGTAGATTTCTTATCAGAGGCATTATATTTGTCTGATGTGCATAATCAGGCATATTTTGATGTAGCTATTGATCAGCTTACAGATACAAACATAAAGGCAGTTATTAAAGGCGTTGCTATTACTGGTTTTGATGTGGTAGAAATCAAGGCAGTTACGTACCATGATTTAGTGATTAAACATGTTGATGATGTATGGCAAACAGATATTGTTTTTGATATTTAGGAATTTTTTATGGAACGGATAATAAGCTTAGAAGATATGGTGCAAATTAATGAAAACTTATTTGAGATTCCGCAAGCGGTATCACCACATATGCGAGTACCGGCACGTATTTATATGAACAAAGAAATGTTTGTGGATATCAAAGAAGATCATTCACTTATTCAACTTATGAACGTTGCAAGCCTGCCTGGTATACAAAAGTATGCAATTGCAATGCCAGATATTCATCAAGGCTACGGTTTTCCTATTGGTGGGGTGGCAGCAACGGCAATTGAAGAAGGCGGGGTTATTTCTCCTGGTGGTATTGGGTACGATATTAATTGTGGTGTGCGTTTGTTGGTTGCAAATATGAAAGCAGATGAAATTAAGACGCATTTGGAAAAACTTGCTACTGTCATGTTTCATGCAATCCCCTCTGGTGTAGGGCGCGGTGGAAAATTGAAATTTGATACACAAGAAATGGATCGTGTATTACGTGATGGTGCATACTATATGCTTGAGCAAGGATATGGTACAGAAAATGATTTGAAGTTGTGTGAAGAAAATGGACGCATGACTATTGCAGATTCAAGCTTAATTTCAAAACGAGCAAAGCAGCGTGGGCGTGATCAGTTAGGTACGCTTGGTTCAGGTAATCACTTTTTGGAGGTGCAAGAAGTGGAAGAAATTTATGATCAAAAAGTAGCACAAGCATTTGGCTTAGTACCGGGTATGGTTACGGTAATGATTCACTGTGGTTCACGCGGTTTAGGACATCAAACGTGTACTGATTACGTGAAAATTATGATGGCAAAACTGTCTGAGTGGGGCTATCAATTGCCAGATAGAGAGTTGGTATGCGCACCATTTAAATCGCAAGAAGGGCAAGACTATTTCTCTGCAATGGCAGCTGCTGCAAATTATGCGTGGGCAAATAGACATACAATTACTCATTGGGTACGTGAAGCATGGCAAACAGTTTTAGGCAAAGATGCATGGCTTGCATTAGTATATGATGTTTCTCATAATTTAGGAAAACGTGAGCGACACATTGTTGACGGTGTAGAAAAAGATGTAGTGATGCATCGTAAAGGGGCAACACGTGCGTTTGGCCCTAAAACACCACAAACACCAGCAAAATATCAGTCGGTTGGGCAGCCCGTTTTAATTCCGGGAACTATGGGTACCTCGTCTTATGTGCTGGTAGGGACACAAGAAAGTATGGATACTGCTTTTGGTAGTTCGTGCCATGGTGCAGGGCGAAAGATGTCCCGTGCAAAAGCAAAAAAGACAGTTCGTGGAACAGAACTTCGCAAAGAATTAAATAAAGCTGGCATTATTATTCGTTGTGACTCTGATGCTGGTCTCGCAGAAGAGGCGCCACTTGCCTATAAGGATGTTGATAGCGTTGTAAATGTTGTACACAATACAAAACTTGCACGTAAAGTTGCTCGAGTTAAACCGCTTGCAGTTATCAAAGGTGGTTAATTTGTTTCAGATATATATTTGTTTGTTGTAAAATTTTGTTTTTTATTGTTGTTCATAGGCTCTGTCTACTTTTCATTGCAACTATAAAGTTGCTCCAATGAAGTAATAAAAACACTTTATATATCTATATATCATCAATGAATTGGCGATATGCACGAAGTAAAGGATTATTTCTGTTTTTTTATTTTATAAAATTTGATAGAGTGCCTGCATTAAGATTGATTAATACAAAGGAGATATATGAAAAAAGAATTCTTCTCTGTTTGTACGTTTATCACGCGGATTTTTTTAGTCATGTTATTTGTATGCTTGTTTGTTGTTTCTGCGGATGTATGTGCAATGAGAGGTAGTGGAAGTCGAAAAAAGCAATCTTTTAGAGAACAAGAGTGTCTGACGGTTGGTTGCTTTCGACCACATAAAAACAAAATAGGACAAAATCAAAGAGATATTAAAAGGGTTGCAAATGATTTGAGTATTTTTAAAGCAGAAATCGCTAAAGATAATGCAGAGTTTCGTGAAGAACTATCTGTACTCAAAAAAGAGCAAGAAGAATTTAGTAAGCAAGCAAATACAATTTCTACATCGTGTGTCACTATTGAATTATTAAAAGAACAACTGGTTCAGATGCAGCTTGAGCATGCTCAGCAGATAGCAGCACTTACAAAGAAAATCCATTCGTTAGAAGTAAAAAATGGTAAGCTACACGAGTGCTTATTTGCTGTTGACAATGCATTCAATAGTGAATCGAATAAATTAAAAAGGGCACAGAAATTTCTAAGTGACTATAAAAGAAACAATTCGATTACATGAAATGGTAGAGAGCCAAGAAACTATAAAAAATATAGGATAATCTGAAGAGTGCATGATCTTTTATATTCAATAACAAAGGAGAAAGCATGAGGAAAATAGTTAACACTACCCATTTTATATTAGCATGCGTATTGTTAATGTGTGTTTGTGATGCACGAGCGATGTTGCGGGGTGGTGGTGGAAAAAAAATCAGGAAGCGATCAATAAACCATTCTACTTCTTCGAGTGGTGTTGATTTAGGCCTAAAAGTAGAATCAAATACCAAAAGTATAGAATATGTTGGAAAGGAGCTACATGCTTTAAAAGAAGACTTACCTATAGAGTATGTATCTCAGGTGCAGTATAAAACAGAAAAGGAGATTGCAGAATGGGCTCTTTCAAATTCTATTTCTGGTGTACAAAGCATGATAGATAAATTCCAATCAGTGATTGATAAAAAAGATGAAGAGATATTTAATATTCACAGGAAGCAGAGAACGTTGAATGAATCACTAGACAGCGTAATATCAGTAAATGTAAGGAATAGACGCCTTATTGAAGCTCTTAAATGTTGTGTGGTTGATGATATTGTAAGCTATATTATAGAAAATAGAGAGGCATTAAAGGCTTTAAATAGTGTTTCTGTTGATAATACAAAAAAAATAGAGAGTCTTTTGTGTCGGGTAAAAGAGCTTGAAGATCTAGATCTAGTTTCAGCTGAAACATATAAACAAGAGATGGGAACATTAGCTGGGAGAATAGGAATATTATCGTGTAACCAATTAAGTGTTAGAAAGTATCAAGGACATCAAGCAGATAAGATGAAAATACTTGATCAAAAAGTAAACAGGGTGTCAGGGGTTTTGGGAAGGGCAATTATAAATCAAAAAAAGGAACTTGAGCAAAAAATTGCAGAACAACAGTCTACTGACGAACAATTGATCAACGCAATTACTGATCAGAAAAAAGCAGATTTTGATAGGCAGTACCAAGAAACTGAAAGACGTTTGTTTAAATTGATAGAATCATTAAATATATCATTTAAAGCAGTTGAAGATAAGATTGTTAACGTTGATGGTCGATTAAAGTCTATTGAAGCAACTGTTGAAGAGTTTGTAACAGATGTAAAGAGCATTAAAAAAGAGCAAGAAGAAAAAAAACAAACAGCGCAAATTGAGGCAGAAAAAAAGAGAAAAAGTGGTTGGTGGTAATTTGTGGAAAGTCTCAGACGTCTTTTCATTGCTGTTGATGTTCCAGAGCAGATAAAAACAGAAATACAAGCTATTCAAAGAGGATTACGTAAACAAAAGCTTTTTACCGGGCGCTATACAGCGCCCGAATCAATTCATATTACATTACAATTTGTCGGTGAGGTTGAACGATTTGTGGCAACTAATATTCAAGAAAGGTTACAATATCTTTCTATGCCTGTGCGCACAGCAAAACTAGGCTCAGTTGATGTTTTTAGTACTGGTCAGAAAATCAATATTATTTTTGTGCATGTGATTGCACCGCAATTAGTGAAGCTTGCTAGAGAAATTAATTATAACTTACGCGATATTGTTAAAGCAGAAACGAGGCCATTTATCCCACATCTTACCATTGCTCGAGTCAAGTCGGTGCAAGATCGTCAAAAACTGCTGCATTACGTTAATGCAATACAGCTTGAGAAGCTTGAGTGGCAAGTTTTTTATTTTGTGTTAAAAGAATCTATATTGCACCAAGATGGTGTGACTCATACCGATGTACAAAAATATATGCTTAAGAATTAATTTGCAAAAAAAAGTTACGCCAAAAAATTTTACCGCTACCGGGCATTGGTGGTTTTTCAAATGCTTTTTTGATTACATGGATTATTTTTGTGATTTTTGCGTTTATTTGCTTGTCGGTGATGTTATCTTTTTTTTCACTGATATTTTTTTTATATTGTTTCACCCAATAGGTGAGTAAATCGTCTAATAACTCAATACTTTCCCGTTCATTTATCTTGCTTACAAGTAACTCTTTATCAAATGCTAGAGGGTCAGTATTTGATTGAACTAAAAAGGGAAAGAGTGGATGTTGAGATGTGGTATGTTTTTCTGAAGCAAATGACTGTACAACACAGCGTGAGACAATAGTAGGCAAAATACGATCAGCTCTTTGAGCTAGAAAAATGAAATGATAGCCATTTGGTGGTTCTTCTACTGATTTTAATAAGCTATTGGCACAAGCAGGAGTTAAAAAGTCGGCATGCTGTAAAACAAAAAAGCACTGGTTGCCGGGTTCTAATGCAAATGAAATACGTTTAGAAATTGTTTCTAACTGTTCAAGTGTATATTGTTTTTCTGGAGTAAGCCACACAACTGCATGATGCTGTTGTTGTATAATTTGCTGGCATGTAACGCAATGGTCACCACCGCTGTTTGGACATAATGCTTTTTGTAAAAAATTGACTGTTTTTTCTATGATGACATCATGCCGTCCAATCCACAGATATGCTGGAGATATATTTTCTAGTTCTAAAGGATTCATGTTAATTGGTTTTTACCATTTTTTTATAATATCATTTGAAACATTGACAGAAAAAGTGCTGTTTTTAGTGCTATACAGCGAAACTATTTTTTCAGCGGCCAATTGAGTAAGGTACTCTGGTGGTTGTGTACCATCAAGAACCATTACATCGTTACGATTTTTGTAGATTTCTTCAAATCCAGTAAATACTTTTTTTATTAATTCTTTTTTCTCAAAAGTACTGAGTCTGTCTCGTTGTGCCAAACGCTTGAATGCCTCTTCTTTAGATAGGCGAATGTACATTGTCAGATGAGGTTTTATATTGTTCATTGCCCATTGATTAATAATCTCGATAAGAGCAATATTAAGCCCGCGTCCGTATCCTTGATATACCAACGAAGAATCAGCCATACGATCGGAAATTACTATCATGTTTTTTTCTAATGATGGTGATACAACTGTTTCAAAGTGTTGTGCTCTATCAGCAGCAAAAAGCAGATACTCACTTTTGTTACAAATCGGTATGACTCTTTCTTGTAAAATAGCACGTAATTTTTTACCTAAATCTGTTGCTCCGGGTTCTTTGGTAAGCAAAACCGGGTAATTCCGCTGCAATAAAAGAGAATGTACATTATGTGTAAGTGTACTTTTACCGGCACCGTCGATGCCTTCAACGGAAATAAGCAAGCCCTGTTTTTCTTTTTTCATATTTTTCTGCTAATTTTTTAGTTTAAGTATAATTGATTAAAAAAAATTGTCTGTAAAAAGGTCAATCATGCCAAATGGATACGGCCATACTAAAAGTCAAGAATGTACATTGTATGAAAAACTGAAAAAAGAGTTAAGCCGAGATGGACGTTTAATGCATATTGGCAGGTTACTTGAGTATGCATATAAAAAATATTGTGACAATGTAGCGCTGATTTATAAGGAACAACGTATTACCTATAAAGAGCTGTACTATCGCGCTGGTCTTATGACAAAAAAAGTTCGTCAAGCTGGCGTAAAGCCAAAAGACCGCGTACTGTTATTTTTTGAAAATTCACTAGAATTTTATATAGGGTATTACGGCATTTTGCAAGCAGGAGCTGTAGTGGCGCCACTTAACACATTTTTATGTGAGCGAGAATTAGAGCATATTGTTAATGATGCGCAACCGACTCTTATAATTGCTAGCCAAAAATTATCAAAGTTTTTGAGGAACACGGGCATAAAAATATTAACAGAAGATGATATGCAGCTTACACCATTGGTTCCTGAGAACATAGAAGACGTTGCTATTATTGATTTAGATGAGCAAGATATGTCTGTATTATTATATACATCGGGTACAACGGGCTTGCCAAAAGGGGTGATGTTAAGCTCAAAAAATTGTATGACGAATGTTGTACAAATGATTGCTCGAGTTGGATTATGGCAAGGAGAACGTATTTTTGGCGTACTTCCACTATTTCATAGTTTTGCGCAAAGTATTTGTGTATGGGCGACATTGTTCGTCGGTTGTACGGTAATTGTTGTTCCAAACATTAATCGGAGAGATATTTTGCAAGGATTAGAGCAAAAGCCAACGTTTTTTTGTGGCGTTCCTGCGTTGTATGGATTGCTGTGTTTGTTAAAAACAGCACCACTAGATTCAGTAAAATGTTTTGTTTCTGGTGGTGATGCATTGTCGGACAAAATTCGTGCAGCCTTTGCACTCATTTATGGTAGAAAAATTTGTAATGGATATGGATTGACTGAGACTGCACCGTTAGTTTCTGTTGATTTGCGAGATCAAACAGAACTGACAAGTAATGTTGGACGTGCTGTGTGTGGTATTACCACCTCAATTCGTGATGAAAGAGGCAATGTGTTGCTAAATGGTGAAATCGGTGAGCTGTGGGTAAAGGGTGATAATGTTATGCTTGGGTATTACAATGAGTCGGAAATGACTGCAAAGGTTTTGACTGATGGTTGGTTGCATACTGGTGATTTAGCATATATCGATAAAAACAACACGATTGTTATTACCGGACGCGTAAAAGATCTTATTATTCACAAGGGTTTTAATATTTATCCACAAGAAATAGAAAATATTATTATGAGTCATGCATCTGTTATTCGCACTGGCGTTATTGGTAGAAATGATCCACAGGTAGGACAGGTGCCTATTGCCTACGTTCAACTGCGTGAAGAACAAGAAGGTATTGAGCAAGAACTCAAAAAAATTTGTTTGCAAAACCTAGCGGCATACAAAGTACCAAAACAATTTATAATTACCGTAAAAGACCTACCAGTTACTGCAACAGGTAAGGTGAATAAGAAAAAGTTACAGAGTGAGTGAGGTGAAGCTTTTACATATCATCACGAATCTAGAAAGGGGTGGGGCTCAAAAAGTGCTCTACGATCTTATATGTGGTTTAGACAAAAAAGAGTATGAACATCATATTATTTATTTTCGTCATGGGCCGTATGTTGAGAAATTTAAAAAATTAGGCATACCTATTTATGGTGTTCGAGGATTGTTTACATTATACGATCCTTTTTTTTTTTTTTTTTTTTATATGTTGATAAAAAAGATTGATCCAAATGCCATTCACAGCTTGCTATGGGCAGCAAATGTTTTTAGCAGAGTTGTGGCATGGCTGTTAAAGATACCTATTGCCACGGTATATCATAATAATGTATTTCAAGACGGTGTATTGCGTGTATTTTTGGATACAACAATGCAAACGTTTTTTGGTAGCACAGTTGTTGCAGTTTCTGACGAAATTAAAAATGGTTTGCAGCAGCGTAACAAAAAAAATGTGCCGGCAGTTGAGATAATTGCTAATGGTATTGATATATACAATGTTATGCAACGTGCAAAAAAAGAAAACAATGTATACGAACAGCGTATAAATGATGCAGGATTAGGTGAATGGTTAAAAAATATAATGTATCAGTTTAAGTTTTCGCAAAATAATTGTTTTAAACAAAATTCTAATTTTATTATCGGTTCTGTTGGTAGATTTGTACCTATAAAAAATTATCCATTATTGATTGAAAGTTTTTCTATTGTTCTACAAACATGTAATAAGGTACGATTAGTGCTAGTTGGTTCTGGTGTAGAGGAACAAAAGCTGAGAATGCTTGTAATGGAAAAAGGCATTGCAGATAAGGTTACTTTTGTTGTTGGACAATCAGCGTATGGTTACTATCCATTTTTTGATTGTTTTGTGCAGTCGTCAGATAAAGAGGGTATTTCTATAGCATTACTTGAGGCAATGTCTTTGGCTATTACCAGTATTGTTACTGATAAAGATAACAAACACATGGTTATAGAAAATAAAAAAAATGGATTGCTTGTAGAGGCTGGTAATGCACAAAGATTAGCTCAGGCACTTTTGAAAATTATTCAAAATGAAAATTTAAAAAGGAAGTATGGACTAGCAGGTCAACAAACAGTTTTAAAAAACTTTAGTAGTCAACGTATGATAAAAAATTATCATACTCTTTTCAAAAAGCTGACGGAATCGATATACTAGTTAAAATGAGTAGATATATAATTTGATTTTGTTGATAAGTTAATGTATCATCAATTAATGACTATAGTGAGAATTTTTAGTCTAAGATAACCTCCATTTCCCCTATCCGTGACGTTCTGTCAGGATGGGGGTTTCTTTTTTACTCTAAAAGGATAGTAATGAAAAAAGAAGTATTGTATCGCCAGCCACTGAAAATTAACAATCGGTTCTATAATAATAATCATAATTATCCAGAAAGTTTACTGTTCAAAACAGCATTGACAGTATTGCAATCGTTGCGCAATCGCGCAAAACGGGTGCCTAAGGTTCTTTCTGATTGGTATACCTGTAGTATTCCTGCTACATGTGCTGTTGAACCAGTTATTACCTGGATTGGACATGCAACATTTTTGATACAGATAGAAAATGTTAATATTATTACCGATCCTATTTTCGGTGATGCTTCGTTGTTATATCGCCGTGTGCTTCCTCCTGGTATTGCACTTAATCAGTTACCGCTGATTGATGTAATATTACTTTCTCACAATCACCGAGATCATATGGATACTGCCAGTTTGGTTGCTATCAAAAAACAATTTCCAAAAGCTTATGTGTTAGTTCCGGTTGGTGACAAGCAATGGTTTGATCTCCGTGGTTTTAGCCATGTTTCTGAGCTTGGCTGGTGGGAGCAGTACAAAATAAAAAATATTACATTTACCTTTTTACCTGCAACGCATTGGTCTCAGCGTGGGCTATTTGATAAAAATAGATCGCTCTGGGGCAGTTGGATGATACAAAGTGCTAACAGCACGATTTACTTTGCGGGCGATACCGCGTGGGATTCTCATTTTTATGAAATTAAATCATACTTTAATACTATTGATACTGCATTAATGCCCATTGGTCCCTGTGAACCAGAAGATACAATGCAGCATTCACATATTAGTGCAGTACAAGCAGGCCAAGCATTTTTGGATTTAGATGCCAATAACTTTATTCCTATGCACTGGGGTACATTTTTATTTGGTGTTGATCATTTTTTAACACCTGTTGAACGTATACAAAGTTGGTGGCAAGAAAATAGCCACTTACTAACCAATAAGCGGCTGTATATTGCTAAAGTTGGGCAAAATATAACATTAAATAGACCATTCTTTTAGAATTTAATATTTATAAGATTTTTTATTTGCTAATTAATATATTCATTGATTTTGATTTCTATTTTTCAATATAATACTTATATGTAACACCATGAGGGGGTATCATGAGTAAAAAGGTTTTTATACTGGCTTGGTTATTTTATTTTTTTGGCGCACAAGCTTTTATCTATGAAGTATGGGTGTTGCGTAAATGGCTTCCGCAACAAAAAAAATATCATTATTTTATTGGATTAAGTGATTTTCACGATAGAAGTGTTCCAGAAAGTATTTCACAGCGAGCGCAGGCGCTTGATAAATTAAGTTACTGCAACCCTAAAGATACTAAAATCATATTAGAAGATTTAAGCTCTCGTAATGCAGGTGGAAGCTTTGGATGCAATAAGTTTTTTTTAAAATCAAATACTGGATTATTAGCGAGTATGACGCAAGAGTGTCAGAAGCGGGGTTTTGAGGTTGAAAATGTAGAATATCGCTATTGTAGAGTTGTTGCACTTGGGCCAGTATTGCATAATATAAAAGCAGATCCGCGTATTATTGTTTCAACACAACACATCACCGTACAAGATATTTTGGAAGAGATTAATAGAGAAGTAGAAGAAATCAAAGCACATGGTTATGAAAATAAATCACTTGCTGTGTTGATAAAAAAAAACATTGATGAAGTAACCAGTGAATTAACTAAGCTTAAGATCGCTGATTACGCGCAAAAAACGATTGGTGATTATTTGGCTATTAGGACGTGGCCAACGAATCGATTGGTTTTTCTGAAAAAAATGCTTACACTCGATAGTAACTTGCTTGATGTGAAAATGCTCAATGTTGTATTGCGATCACAAGATAAAAAGCGTGTTGTTGCTCTCGCCGGTGGTACACACATTAGACGAACAAGTGAATTATTGCAGAAAGCTGGGTATGCATTGGTGTATCAAACAAAAACAAAATTATTTAAAGAGGCAAACTTGAACAAATGTCATATTGGATCTGATATTATTAATGGATTATTTTGTATCAAACCACTGGCTGTTCAACTTGATGTTATTGATCAGTACTTGGAGTAGAAAGTATTTTTTTTGCATTATTTTTATATAAAAAAAATGCCAATGGTATAATTGTTATTGTTGTCTTGTTTTGTGTGTTTTTGGTATTAAATCCAATTCTATGGTTATATAGCCATATCTGTTCTATATTTTTTTCTTGCTTGCAAAAAAGATATTCTGTTTTTTTAGATATTAAATTACAATGAAAAAATCTATTATCTGTTGTTAGTAGTAACATACTTGGACGGTGTTTTTTATCTATTGCAATATCTTTGAAGAACATCTCTTTTTTCTTTCCATTTTCTTTTGTGTAAAAGAATTGCTTTGAAAGGAGTACATCAGGAAATGGTGTTTTTATTGTTTCTGCTGTTGATATTAGTGCAATGGTAAAAATAGTACCTTGTTCAGATAGGCCAATAGCGGTGTGTTTAGTCAAAAATGACATTCGTATAAAACGTGGTTTTATAACTTGGTCAGAAATAATTGAGGTAAGTTTGTTTTTTTTTGTAATTTCAAATAAATCAAGAATGTTTTTTTCATTATTGTTTATTCTGCATAATAATATTCTATCATTTCTTTTTTTTGCGTTAGAAAGTGCACAAGAAGTTATGAACCAATTTTTGTACTTTTTTGTATCGTGAAATTTTTCGTAAACACTTTCATCAAACCAACCCTTTCTATTGGCAGGCGCTTTTATGTTAATGAGATTAAGTATACTTATTAATTCTTTTTCTTTAAAAATACCAGTGGATATAGGTGTATTATCTATAGATGATATTTTTTTACTTGAACAAAGGATGGCAAAACCGCGCTTATTGACACCATCAAATATATTTTTTTTGCCGTCATATTTTCCATCTTCTCTTGGTGGAAAGTATGTAGCGGCTTGTATATATGTTTTTATTTGCTTTTCATCATCATCTATTCTACAGTAATTATCGCATTCTTCTGCAGAATAGCTATTTTGCAACCAACATTGTTGTGGTGGAAGATACTTTTGGGTGATTCTTTGATTGTTGTAGTTAGGATCCTCTCCCATACCAATTTTTAATCGATGGTAATTCTGGCTTGCAAAACAAATTTCACTGGAATAGTTGATAATTACTGGCTGCTTTATGATTAGCATATTGCTAAAAGTTGTTTCTAGTTCGTGTTGATTAAGGCTATGATTGATAGTAAATTCAGTGTCTTGTTTATTTTCTTCCTCCATAGCATAAATACGAAACAATACAAGCAAAGATAGTGTAATGCTTACTACATATAATTGTTTTGTATACGGCATGTAACGCTCCTTGTTCTTGTTAATAAAAACGTTTAGTCAAATATGCTCTTCCAGAATCACCAAAAATCATAACAGCTAAATCATTTGGTTGTAAGTTTTTTGCGTATTGATCAACTACATATGCAACTGCACCACTGCTTGGACCGACAAGTAATCCATATTTTTGTGCAAGTAGTTTAAGCATTGTAAGTGCATTATTATCACTCACACAGATGATGTCATCAACAATACTTTCATCAAAGACGGGTGTATCAAAATCCATTCCCATACCTTCAATTTTGTATGGTTTAGGAAAGCCACCAGTTGCGCGATACGAATTAATAGAATCAATAGCAAATACTTTGATATCAGTATTTTTTTCTTTTAAATACCTGCCAACACCACTTACTGTACCAGTTGTACCTGCTGCTGCAAAAAAGTGGGTAATTGTACCGTTAGTCTGTTGCCATATTTCTGTGCCAAGTGAATGATAGTGCCCATCTCTATTGGTGGGATTATAATATTGATTTGGCATAAACGATCCAGGTGTTTTTTTGTGTAAAGCTACTGCTTGAGAGTGATAACTTTGCGGATCATCAATAAACTCTGTTGCTGGGCACATAATAATTTTTGCACCATATGCCTTGATAGTATCTAATTTTTCTTTGCTGATTTTTTCTGATACTGTAATAATAACCTCGTAGCCTTTAATTGCGCCAATCATGGCTACTGCAATACCATGATTGCCGGAAGAGGCGTCAATAATAACGCCGCCGGAGTTTAGGATACCATTTTTTTCTGCTTGTTCGATCATATAGCATGCAGAACGATCTTTTACGCTTCCACCAGGATTTAAATACTCAAGTTTTGCATAGCAATTTCCAAGACAATCAAAGGGAACTTTTACCAATGGTGTATTGCCAATTGCATCGGTTAATTTTTTATACAACATCATTCTCCATTAGTGCTGAGTAAAGATTTTTTTATATGGCTGGAAATATAACGTAAAGTACATGATTTGTCATGTTGTAGATAACAGTCTGTAAATAGAATCTAGTAAAGGTATATAATGGAAACTAATAAAATTCCCATTAGCAGACATGGCCAATAAAGGATTAGGCTGATTACATTTTTTTTATATTGAATGAACCAAAAATTGAATTTGAAAAAATCTAATAGTACAACGGTCATAACAAATACAATTGCGATATACATAATAAAATGAAACCACTCAAAGTATACAAATTCGTCTGATGGGATATGTGATTTAAAATAACGTTGTGCAACAATGGTGCTAAAAAGTATTGTAGTAAATGCGCCTCCAACATCGTGTTTTTGATAGGTTAAAAAAAGAACAAATAATAAAAAAGCAATAGCGAGCAGGACAATAACATGTGTAGTCAGTGTTTCAAATAAATTTCGTTTAGCGGCAATAGCAAAGTGTAATTCTGGTACTTGAGACTTATCAACTTGATTAGTTATGCCAAATGGGCCGTATGCGTACATTCCAAAATTAGATTGATAATCAACAATTTTGTAACCAAAATAGCTACCACTCAGTTGCCAGCCACTTAAATGTGCATCGCTACTTATACCTGGCAGTGCTGCAGCATTTAGAATAGCGTATGCATCTAAGTCTGGAACGAGAATAATATTTTTATCAAAATCTTTGTGAGAAAGTTGTATGTGTAAATCTTTTACGTCAAATGGAAAATTGTAATACGTCATAACTTGATTTAATTTTGCGTGTACTAACCATACAATTGTTTCTCGTTTACCCTCTTTTGTTCTGCTTAACTCGACAATGTCTGGTTTACCAGAAAGTTGTTGAAAAATAAAACCACGAGAAATATCGTCATGAATTCCGTCAAAATAGCGCTGCCATACAATACCAACAAATGCAATTTGATCTTTAGAAATAAAATCAATATCGTGAATCAGTAATCCTGTTGGTATGTATTTTCCCTTTTTGTATCGATAGCGCAAATAATAGTCTAAGCTTTGTGAGGGTTCTGCAGGGATGATATCTTGTTTTGCGTTAGTTATTTTGTCTAAAAATTGATATAGACTAATCTTGTTGTACACAGGTACTATGTTTTCTTTGTAATCAGGATATGCAGCAGTGATTGCCCATAGTGTGCCAACGGTTAACGCAAGTATGATCGCTGTTACGGCAGAAAAAGTCCACAAAAGTGACACATTAAGTTGTGATCGAGAAATGAAAAAAGCTATACAAAACAGAAACGCGCACAAAAGTGCCAGAACAATGTGAATCAATTGGTGGCGAACAAAATCATTATTTACAAAAACTTGATAGATATCAAAAACTGATATGATTTTTAAAGGTGTTGTGGATGTTTCTGCAACTGAAAGCCAGGCATCATTGTTAGTTTTAGGATTTTTGTATAAAACACTTCTTGTTCTATTTTCATCTTTGGACAAAAGAGTTATTATCGCATTATTCTGTTGCATATGTGTCTTGTTAATTATATTTTCTTTAGTCTGTATTAAACTGGTTGTTGGATGAATAAGTACTGTGCCATCTTTGTCTGTTACAATCCAATAGCCAGCTTGCCCAAGATATAATGTTGAAAGTACGTGTTTAAGGTGAGCAACCGATTGTGTTGCAAATACAACACCAGCAATGATATCACCATTAAAAAATGGTTTGTAAAAAAAAATGACCGGTTGTTTGGTAACCGGATCATTAATTGGCCCCAAGAAACCGGATTGTCCTTTTAGTGCTTTTTTATACCATATTTCTTGTGTATAATCATATTTTCCGTCTTTTGTAGCTTGAGCGAAGTGAGATTTTTCTAGTTGTATAAGTTGTTGTTTATCTTCATATTCTACAACGTAATGAGATTTTTTTTCATCACTATCTTGAGATGTGAAGGCGACTCCAAACCCGGTAACTTCTACTGGTTTTTCTCGCAATTGTTCAATAATTGTGCTTTTTTTAATATTGTTTTTCTCAAGTTTTTTTGTGAGCGTAGTAACCATTACTTGTAGTATATTAATAAAACTATCCAAGTGTTTTGCTGCTTGCTCGGTTTTTTCGTGTGCTTCTTGTCGAGTAAAGTGCAAAATTGCTGATTGTGTTTTCCAGTATGAATACGTGAAGAGTAGCGTAAGAATAAAACTTATTCCGCATAATATTATACATATGACTGATAACCATTTTTTTGTACTAACTACTTTCATACATTATTCCTTTTTTTATCTGTAAGGGTATCTATTCTTATATAACCTGTTTGATATAATTGTATATGTTCTTGTATCATGACATCA
Source organism: Candidatus Dependentiae bacterium (assembly GCA_020431705.1). Classification (NCBI taxonomy): domain Bacteria; species Candidatus Babelota bacterium. The sequence goes on along the minus strand of JAGQHQ010000007.1, from coordinate 3,845 downwards.
GTGTCAAATTGAATTAAATTGTCTTTATTGTAGTATAATTTTGAGTATAATTTTTTATTATTCATAAGTTGTAACATGCCATTGGCAAGTTGTTTCCACTTTTTTTGTGGATATAAAAAACCATTCTTGCCATTTTCAATAATATCTTTGATCCCACCAGTGTTATATGCAAGAACCGGTAACTTAAGCAAGCGCGCTTCGACTACTGCACATGGTAATCCTTCCCACAGAGAGCTGAGGACAAATGCATGCCAGGTTAGCATAATGGGCGTAATGTTTTGTTTCCAACCATGAAGAATAATCTGTTGATGTAAGTTGTGTGTTTTGATGAAAATTTCTATGTGTTTGCGTTGCACACCATCGCCAATAATTTCTAGTTTTGCACGATTGTCTTTTTGGTATACATATGCAAAAGCACGTAATAGATCAATTAGATTTTTTTGTGGTTTAAAGCAAGAGATAGTTCCAAAGACAAATGTTTGTGCAGTATCGGGATTAATATTGGTTTTTGTTGCAGGAATATACAATGTATTATGATCAACTGCTGCGCGAATGATTGAATGTTTAGGGGTAAAGTATGGAAATAGTTTGATTCCTGTTTTTACATCTTCAGAAGAAACGCATATAAAGTGAGTAGTAACAAAGCTTGTAATCAACTCCAAAAAATAAATGGGTAGCCATACAAACCAACGCTGGTGTTTATGGAATGCGTAGCCATGCACTGTATGAATACGTTTTTTAACATTAGCAAAAAAGGCGGCCCATCGGCCAAGGATTCCAGCTTTTGTGCTGTGTGTATGTATAATTAAATCAGGATATTTTTTTTTAAGTTTTTTTATTGTGCCAACTAATGTAAAAAAACAAATGAATTCTTTAAAAAATACACATGATGAGTTGATTTCTCGTGTCAGATCATTTAAAAAAATTGTTTGGCAAATTGTTTTTGCCTCCTCTTTTAGTGGACCAGTTGGACCAGAAAGCAATAGTGGTTCGTGTCCTAACTTTTTTAAGCCTTTCGCCAGATTAAGACATACTTTTTGTGCACCACCCAGTTCTAACTTGGTGATGATATACAAAACGTGTAATTTTTTTTTATGCTTCATACTACAAGATGTTTTTTAAACCATATAACGACTAGTGATAATTAAAAGTAAAGATATGAGCAATGCATAAATTGCACATGTATCAATCAAACCTTGGCTAAACATACTTACACGTGCAAGTAATGAATACTTTTCTGGAGCAAGTGCAATTTGGTGGCATGCGGCAGAAGATGTTTTCCCGGAACTAATACCAGCGCCGATAGTACCAAATCCTGTACAAAAACCAGCAAAAAGCATAGCGATACCAACTAGTAGATTCCCATTTGGTATACCGGTAACTAGTAGTAAAATAGACACAACCAATGCAAAGATAATAGGTGTTTCAATAATTGCTTCACTCAAAAAAGTGAAAGGAAGCAACTTGTTGTATGCATCGCGATTTATACCAAGCCCAGAGCATGCCGTTCGTGCAAACTGTGCGAGACCAATTGAAGGGCCAATGCTACCAAAACCAATACATATACCAGCACCAAGTAACCGAAAACTATCAGCAAGGCTATCAATAGTTGTAAGTTGCGCTTTTATGAGCATCGCGATAATAAAACTAAATACAATTGGTGTTTGAATAATTGATTGTGTGATAAGCATAAAGCGAACAATTTTTTGAGCAAAGAATGGTTGTCGTGCAATTGCTAAACATGCTTGTTGTGCAGGAAATGCAGAAACAATACCAATGACAAACCCAGAGATACAAATAGCAAGTGCAATGCCCAATGTAGCAATACCTGTGTATGTGGTACGTTCAATGCTTTCTGAGCCCCACAACATAATTGCGGAAATAAGTAATCCCATAATTGCGGCAGTTTCAATGAGTGCAGTTCCCAAAATCATTGTTTTGGAAATATCACTTCGCGCGCCAGGTTGTTTGTTAATTGCTTTTATTGCGGCATGACTTGCCAATCCCTCACCGATTCCAGCTCCAATTGAGCTGACTGCGACTGCTAATGCAACCGTTAAATAATGCAGTAATTCTGCAAGCTCTGCCATAAATTATTTCCTTACCAAAACGTGTTCTAATCTTCTTCAGGTTCCTCACCTTTGATACCAATAGAGAGATACGTAAGAGCAAGCATAGCAAATACAAATGCTTGTAAAAATGCTTCAAACAAACCAAAAAAGAGTATGATAACCAGATTGAGGCCGGTAATCATACCGAGAGTTTCAAAAATTAATGAACCCTTTATTGCGCTTGTATAAATACCAGTAATCATGGTACCACCAAAAATATTTCCAAATAAACGAAATGATATTGAAATAACAGTAGCAACTTTTCCAATAATATTAAGTGGCAACATGATAAAGAATGGCGCAAAATATTCTTTTATATACGCCAAAAAACCATGCATTTTGATTGCATAAAATTGTGTATACAAAAATGAGGTAAGTCCAAGAGAAAGTGTAGTATTTAAATCTTTAGTTGGTTCCTCCAACCATGGCACTGCGCCTATTGCATTTGCCGTTGCGATAAATGTAAATATTGCAGTAATAAATGCAAAATGACCAAAAGTGAAGTATTCTCCCAACGTTTGTTGCGTCATGCCATAAAATGAACGGATATATGTGGTCAACACATGATAAATAATAGAGTTTTTTTTCAGTAATAACCATCTGATTGGTAACACGCATGCTAAAATAATGCCTAATACTATCCATGTGTATACAACTGTATCTGTATTAATATGAAAAAAATGATGCTTAATGCCAAAATATTCGAGTGGCTTTAACTTGTGAACGGAAAGGATATCAAGACCTTCCATATGCAATTCCCCTATACCAAGAAACAGTTACCCAAAATGTTGGTAAGAAAAATAATATCATCAGTATAAGAGGTATTTGTGTGTGCTGCAATAGATACCACCATAATGCGGATAAACTTATCAAGCGAATACTTGTAAATAATACTGATGCAATCATAGTTGTACGTTTTTGAAATAAAAAAAGTACAGCATATAAAAAACCTGAGAACAATCCTATAGATAGAGCAAGAATATTGTTTAGTAATAGTGACATAGCAAATCAATACGTTATCTTTTATTATTTGTTGAACCTATACCTAAAAATAACTATACGTGATTTTTACTTTTTTTAAAAATATATAAAAAAAGCATCGGTAGATGGTACCTACCTAATGCGATATTATTCTATTTGTATTAACATATTGACTGGTGTTGTTGCGCATATGTTATAATTAGATTGAAACAATTTATTGTGTGCCAATTTATATGGAGTGAGATGATGAAAAAACGTATTACATCAGCAATTTTGGTAATTATTTTACTTTTTAGTTCAGTATTACAAGCGCAGCAACAGTCAACTGGCGGTGGTTGGTTTAGTGGCTATAGCCTACCAAGTTTTCAACGTATTTTGAATCAAGGGCGATATATTTTTGAGTGGATGAGGGAGAATCCAGGAAAAACGACTGCTGGTATCGGTGCTTTAGCATTGATTGATTCCGGTTATTTATTTTTTAAGTTGAGATCTCAAAGAAATTACTTGAAATATCAAAAATATAATTTCAAGCATATTTACAAGTTTCCAATAAACAAGATAATTCAACTGGCGCAAGGAATTGTAAGGGCAGAAACTTACAAAAAACGTGTTGATAAAAATACATTAGAAATTGTGCGCAGTCCTTCTAAAAATATGTTAAATTTACAATTATTATTAAGAACCTATCCCAAAATTCATAAATGCCTCAAAGTATAGAATATAGCGGCAATTTGGATTGCTGCTATATAGTTT
>JAGQHQ010000006.1 GCA_020431705.1 Candidatus Dependentiae bacterium | reverse complement strand
TTCATCCAGTTGACGGTATCCTGCGTTTTCTCTAAAATACTTTGAAAACTTGGTAGGCTGTAGCTATCAAACCATCCACCGCCAGTAGGTTCTTGCTGCGCTTGTAACACTGGACTAATGAATAAAGCAATTGCTATAATTGCTGATATATTACGTTTTTGTGTCATAATTCTTCCCTTAATTAACATTTAGTAAGCTTTATGTTTTCATTATATCACGCTTGGAGCGGCATAAGTCAATAATTTAATACAAATAGAAACCCCCTATTAATCATTTCCAGCTTCAACACTTGGTTGGTGGTGAGGTATTTTTATTCGATGAAATAATAAAACTGGAAATTATGTAGCGGCAGTCAAATCTTGGATAAGTTTCAGTATAGTATTAATTTTTTCATTAACCGCTTTTTTATTATAAAAATATAAATTATTTATCCATTTAATGGATATTAAATCTTGTTTGTCAATTGATTTTTTATATGTAATTTCTTTTACAATTTTTTTGTTTTTATATGAGATTGTAATCTTATCATTACCAGTAAATTCTTCTTTATTTTTTTCTATTGAATTCAGAACACTCAAGATATGTCTTATGTTTGTTTTATGATTTGTAAGTGCTTTTTGTATTGTAGATTGAACAGTATTTTTATTATTATCAAGGTAGCCTGATTTAAAAAATGTATAGTTGTTGAGGGCCATATCTATGTTGATTTTGTTTTGGTTATTGTATTTAAAAATAAAAATAAGTAACTTATTGTTGTAAATTGTTTTGGGTATAACAACGCTAAATTCTGATTTTATAATTTTATCCGACAAGGTGTTAGCAAGTGTATTTATACTATCTTTTGTTAAATTAAAAATAATTTTTTCTAAGTTTTTTTCTTTGGGTTCAGATTCAGGTTTTTCTTCTTCTTTTTCTTCTTGTTCCTCCCCTTGTTGTTGTGCTTCAGGGTTTACGCCTTCTTTTTTTGCTTCTACTTGTTGTTCTTTGGGTGTAAATTTTGAAGGTTTGGATACACGCCCGTATTGCAAAAGTAAATAACCAGTACCAAGCAACGCTAAAATTCCGATACTAGCAGCAGCTGTTTTTCCCGGATGCTCTTTAGCAGTTTCTTTTACTAAGTTGAGGGTATTTTGCGCTTGATTTAAAATACCTTGAAAACTTGGCAATTTATGGCTATCAAACCATCCGACGACAGTAGGCTCTGGTTGTGCTTGTAGCGCTGGACTGATACATAAAGCAATTACTACAATTATTGTTATAATTAAAGATACATTATGTTTTTGTATCATGATTTATTTTTTTCACTAAACCTCGAGAAAATTTTATATTTTATATTATATTGTATTTAAAATAGAAAAATCAAGAATTTTAATGCAAATAGAAGCAATATGATGTAAGGGGTCGATTGTGCCGATTTGTCAAATCATTTTTTTAAAAATTATATTAACCAAGTATAGAGTGAGATGTATTTGCTGATGGTGATACATCATATAACAAGTGGTTTCTTGCTGTGCGGATAGATAATAAGTGAGGCTTGTATTTCAAAAATGTCTCATCCGTGGTAGCATAATTCGATATATGAATGTTATTTGATCAACATAAGGATATTGTATGGCTCGTACAAAACAGCAGCAGCAAGGTTTTTTGGCAACTATCAGAGAAATTATTGTTCTTCTTTTAATTGTATTCTTAATTCGTACGTTTGGATTTGGTTTGTATCAAGTGCCCAGTGGTTCAATGGAAACTACTATGCTTGTGGGAGAGCGTTTTTTTGCTGACAAACTCAGTTATCTATTTACCAAGCCGAAGCATGGCGACATCATTGCATTCAATGATCCATTGTTTGATTATTCAAGCAATCCAGTTGTTCGTCTTTTTCAGGAATATGTATGGGGTCCATCAAATTGGACAAAACGAGTAATAGGTATTCCTGGTGATACAATAGAAGGCAAAATTGAAAACGGCCAACCAGTTATGTATCGCAATGGTAAAAAGCTTGCGCAGCCATTTGTTAATAAATATCCACTTATTGGGCTGTGGACAGAACATCCTGTTGTACTACGCCAAAAAGTTGAGCAGCAAACAGCGCGACTGGTGCTAGAAGGCCAACTTCCTGGTCAGCATCGTGCGGTATATATGGAAAGAATGCTGAATAATTATATTATGTGGCGTTCGTATGATGATGCATATGCCTATAATAAACAACCATTCTATCGTATGAATGAGCAACTTGTCATTAAAGATCAAGAAGGAGCTCCGCTTTTGAGAGAACCAAATACACCACTTGCTGGAAGTGAGGTAGTGGTTGAAGCTTCGCAAAAAAATGTATGGAGCGGTACTGATGTTTTTCATGTTGAACTTGGTCCTAACCAATATTGGTTAATGGGAGATAATCGTCTTGGGAGTAATGACTCTCGATTTTTAGGGCCAGTTGATGGGCGGCTTATACACGGTAAAATACTCTTCTTGATATGGTCTAGCGATAGCTATGAATCATGGTGGATTGTTGATCTTATTAAGCATCCGATTGATTTTTGGTCTCGTATGCGTTGGGGTAGATTTTTTACCTGGCTTGGGTAGCTGGTAATATGGAGTTATCAAAGTGTTGACGAATATGTCAATGGCATTTTTGATCGAATCATGCAGAAAAGCTTGCATGAGAGTGTTTTTATGGTAAAGTAAAGGGCAGTTGTTGTGAAGAAAATAAGGTTTTTAATATGTGTGATGTTTTTAGTTGTTTTGCCCTCTTGTTGGCAAAGAGTAACAGGAGACACGCCGAAAGAAAAATCATTATATGTTATTAACCTTCTTGATGAACAGTTGTATACTGATTGTCATATAAAAGGTTCAGTTAATGTGCCACTGGATCAGTTGACATCTTTTGTTAGCTCATTAGAAAAAGATTCGGAAATTGTTGTGTACTGCAGTAATTACATGTGCGGTTCGAGCCATTTGGCGTATGAAGAGCTTGTTGCAAGTGGTTTTACTAATGTGTGGGTATATGAAGGCGGTATGGCGCAATGGTATCAATTGGGATATCCAGTTGAAGGGCTCTGTGCTCAAAAGTATTTGAAATTAGTAATTGAACAGCCTAATAACAAACAAAAAGGCAGTGTGCATTATGAGTATACCGATCGTGATGTTGTATCAACAAATGTTATTACTGCTGATAAGCTATATAAAAAAATGTATGATGCGGCGGCATAGCCAAGCGGTAAGGCACGGGACTGCAAATCCCTGATTCCCCGGTTCGAATCCGGGTGCCGCCTCCATAGTTTTTATTTTGAAAATTACAAAAAAGAGATAGTTAGGGGTAAGCAATTAAGCCGGGGTGGCGGAATAGGTAGACGCAAAGGACTTAAAATCCTTCGGACTTTTGTCTGTGCCGGTTCGAGTCCGGCCCTCGGCACCAGTTTTTGTTTTCTTTATGGAGAGCAAGTTCTGGTGCTATCATTTTTTAAAAGGATTTTTATATATTTTAACAACTAGCTTGACAAAAGCTGTTGAGTTAATAAGGTTACTTTTAAGTACTAGTTTTGTTTGTTCGAGGCCTGAGAACAAACAAGTGAAGGAATTTTCATGAATAAAGCAAAATTAGTTGAGCAAATGGCAAAGATTTCAAGAATGCCTAAGTCTACATGCAAAGATGCATTAGAAGCGTTTATTGTGGCTATCGGTACAGCTCTCAGACAAAACAAAAATGTTGTTTTGACTGGTTTTGGTACTTTTAAAGTAATGCAACGAAAGAGCAGGATAGGTGTGAATCCTGCTACTGGTAAGAAAATGACCATTCCTGCAAAAAAAGTTCCGAAATTTAGTGCTGGCAAAGCATTAAAGGAATTGGTGGTGGGTTAAAAGAGTCTATTATCTTATGCCATAAGCATAAATTACCACGAAGGAGGTGCTTCAAAAGTACCTCCTTTTTTGTGTCTAATAAAAGAGGTATGACTTTATTGCATAGATTTGTGGTATGAGGGTATACTAAATACCGGTAGCATCAAGTTCTTGTGTTGACTGACAGATTGTGCATACTAAAAAAATATGTTGAGTTGTTTTTATTCAAGGGGGAAAACATGGTTAAGGATATGTCAATAACAGAACAGATAGGTTGGCTTGATAGAGTTAAGTCAAGTTTAAAAATTGATACTATTATGGAAAAAATAAGTGCGTCTAAGGATAAGATTGTCGAATTGGGTATCTATCTGGGAGCAGGATTTTTAATTGGCTTTTTACTTAAAAAATATGCACAATATGTCATCGTTTTCATCTTACTGGTTGTTGGTATTACAGTATTGCAGCAACTTGGTGTGTTGCACATAGTGATTAATTGGGAAAAGATTCAAGAACTCTTTGGTGTACAACAAACAATGGTTAGCAGTGATGTGGTTAATTCCTATTTCGAGTGGGTAAGGTTACATATTTGGCTTGTATTAAGTTTTTCTATAGGCTTTTTCTTTGGTCTTAAGGTTGGCTAATCTCAATAAAGAGGTAGTAATGGCTCAAGAAACGTTTGTACAGAAATTTGCGGATATTTTGGTTAAACAAGGATCAATTGAAGCAAAGGATCTCGAAACAATACATGTATCATTTGCAGATGCGCCACAAGATTATTTTGATGACTTTTTACTAGAGGAGGGTCTTGTCGAGGAATCAGATCTTCTGCGAGCTCTTTCTACTTACTACCAAGTACCAGCACTTGATGTCACAGGGCAATTTGTTGATACATTCTTATTGCGTAAGTTTCCCAAAGATTTTTTATTGCGTAATGTAATTCTTCCTTTTGAAGTTGATGGTGACATGCTTATTGTAGTAGCCAATCAGCCAGAGCAAGAGGGGTTAGAGTCGGCTATACGAGAGTATGTTTCGTATGATGTTGCGTATATGGTTGGCCTGCGGAAAGACATTACTGATGCGATTAAAGAATTTTATGATCGTTCGCTTACGGAGTCTACTGATGACTCTGGTTCTTTATAGCTGAATAATTATAGATTTTCTTTTTTCTTTTCCCGTTGTTTTGTTTAACTAAAAACAGTGTTGGTTGTTGTTAACAAAAAGGGGGAAGCATGTCATATGCAAAATACGTAAACGATATAATAGAACTTGTTAATACGTTGCTCGTGTGTGCCGTGCATCAACAAGTTTCGGATATTCATCTTGAGCCAACAGAACATGACTTACGAGTACGATTTCGTCTTGATGGTCTTTTATATGATCAAGAAAGCATCTCTCAATCGGTAGCACAACAGGTGTGTGCACGAATAGAAGTACTTGGTGGTATTGATGGTTCGCAAAAGCGTATTCCACATGATGGTACATTCAGTATTATGTATGGACATCGCCTAATTGATTTCCGGGTTTCTACATTTCCCTCGCTTCATGGTCCAAAAATTGTTATTCGCATTTTAGATCGAGAGAGTAATAATATTGCGTTAGATCAATTGGGAATGAACAGAACAATTTTTAAAAAATTTAATAATTTAATTAAGAAATCATCAGGATTTTTTTTAGTCTCTGGGCCAACCGGTTCTGGTAAAACAACTACACTGTACGCAGCTCTTTCTGAACTTAACTCACCGGAAAAACATATTATTACATTAGAAGATCCTGTTGAGTATAATATGCCAGGTATTACGCAAGGGCATATTTATCCACCAGCGGGTTTTACTTTTGAAAAGGGTATGCGAGCATTATTGCGGCACGATCCTGATATTGTGATGGTGGGAGAAATTCGCGATAAACAAACAGCACATATTGCTATCGAAGCGGCGCTGACTGGTCATTTAGTTTTCAGTACTGTGCATACTAATGATGCAGTACATGTTGTTATGCGATTGATTGATATGGGTATTGAACCATTTTTAATTAATGCATCGTTAACTGGAGTGCTTGCACAACGACTTGTCAGAAAAGTTTGCCAGCAGTGTAGAGAGCATTATGAGCCGGGAGTCGAAGAAAAACGTCTTTTGAAAAAGTTAAGTAACTTTTCTGATATACACAAATTATACCGTGGTATCGGCTGTGATAGTTGCCATAAAACAGGATATAAAGGAAGAACTGGTATATATGAGTTGCTTGAAGTTTCTCCTAAGTTTCGTTCTCTTGTAAGTGCTCATGCATCTATTGATGAGTTTTATAAACAAGCATTGTCTGATGGTATGCATATATTGCTCTATGATGGCCTTGAAAAGTTACAGTGTGGAGAAATTACGTTAGCAGAGCTTATGCGAGTTATTTTGTAGATTGTTTTCTATTAAAAAATCCAATTGTGTAATTGGCGATGGCTAGTTTTTTGGCAAGAGTCTGTGCTAGTATTTCTTCAAATGGATTATTGTTTTCATGTTTGCCGGTGTAGTTTACCGTTATGTTAGTCACTTCTCCTTGTTGAATAATTTCTATGTAGCCACTGTACTTAAAATAGGTTATTGGTTCATATAACTTATATTTTTTTTTGTTACAAACAACTGTATTTATTTCAGAAAAATCCTTGAGTATACCGAACGTATTTAAAATAAAAAAGGTAGTTAAGTCATTTTTATTTTTTATTATTACTACAATATTCTCTTTATCCAGCAAGATATTTTCATTTTTTCCGTATATTTTTAGACTGATAGCTGTTGGTGGAGATATGGAGTTTTCATCTGCTTGGTATAATGCAAGAGTTGTGGTCTTTTTTTCCATACCAACAAGGTTTAAAAAAAGCGGTAAAAATATGAAAATATTTCTTATTTGCATTCTATTATCTTTCTTTGTGTAGTGTGTGGAGCAACTTTGTAGAAATGATACCTCATTTGCTTTTTTTATAGCAATTTTTGTTGGTTATGCTATTTTTAGATAAAAATACGTGCTTATTTTTAGTTTTTTTCTTTCATTTTCTTTTATACGCGCTCAGGATGATATTAACTTTCAAGTAGAGTCGACGATTCAAGATGAGCTAGCGGAGTTGTATAGGCCTATACATTGTCGCGCTGAGTTTTTGAATCTATTTAAAAAAACTAACTTAGAAGCTTTTCATCGGTTTGAAAAGAAAGAAATTACTACAGAACAATATTGGCTAGAGCTTAAGAAACTTTTTTTAACACTTGATGCGATCGTAAGTTGCTCTAGATGTGAAAAACTTACTTTGGACTAGCAAAAAGTTATTTTAGCGGAAATATATAGTCAAGTGATTAACTCTAAAGATGGTGACCCATAATTAAAAATAGTGACTTAATATTAGACGTAAAGATTATGAAATATTTTGAAAAATAATGTTTAAAATTAAAAATGTTTCAGTTTTCATAGATAAAAAAAAAATTATCACAAATATAAATCTGACCGTACCAAGCGGTCAGATTTGTGCTTTAATGGGTCCAAATGGTTCGGGCAAAAGTACTCTTGCTCATGCTATTATGGGTCATCCAGCGTATAAAGTAATGGGTGATATTATATTTGACGGAAAAAGTGTTACTGAACTTTCTGCTGATAAACGAGCACGTCTCGGTATATTTTTAAGTTTTCAGCAGCCGATTGCACTACCAGGTGTTACTGTTTTTACATTTTTATATGAAGCGTATCATGCTATAAACGAGAATAAACATGCTGCAAAGGATTTTACAGCTCTTTTAAAAAAGAAAATGTCAATTCTAAATACTGATTTTTCTTTTTCGCAACGTGCACTTAATGATGGGTTTTCTGGTGGAGAAAAAAAACGTTTTGAATTGCTACAACTTCTAATATTACAACCAAAACTAGCGATTTTAGATGAAATTGATTCTGGTCTTGATGTTGATGCATTACATATGGTTGCTAGCGGTATACAATATGCACGAAAAGAAAATCCAAGTATGAGTATTGTTTTGATCACTCATTATCAGCGTATTTTACAGTATATTATTCCTGATGTTGTATATGTTTTGAAAGATGGTCATATTTGTAGTTCTGGTGATGCAACACTTGCACTAAAAATTGATGAACATGGCTATGCGGTATGAGTTTACAAAAAGGCCTCAACAAAAAAATTGTAAAAGATATTTCTACACAAAAAAATGAACCGAGTTGGATGACAGATTTTCGTTTAAAAGCGCTAGAAATTTTTGAGCAAAAACAAATGCCGCAATGGGGTAGTGATCTGTCGGGGTTAGATCCAAGCGATTTATATTTTTACGTTAAGCCATTAGTTGAAAAAAAAACATCGTGGGATGATGTACCAGATAAGATAAAAAATACGTTTGATAAACTGGGAATCAGAAAAGCGGAGCAAAAATATTTGGCTGGTGTTGGTGCGCAATATGAATCAGAGGTTGTCTACAAACAGCTAAAAAAAAAATGGGCAGACTGTGGTGTCATTTTTTGTGATACTGAAACAGCACTTAAACAATATCCTGAACTATTCAAAAAATACTTTGCAACTGTTGTACCGCCACATGATAACAAATTTGCTGCTCTTAATTCTGCTGTATGGTCTGGCGGTAGCTTTGTATATATTCCTAAGAATATAAAGATTGATATGCCGCTACAAGCCTATTTCAGAATTAATGCCCAGAGTATGGGACAATTTGAGCGGACGCTTATTATTGCTGAAGCTGGTAGTTTTGTACATTATGTTGAAGGGTGTAGTGCGCCAATTTATAAAAAAAACTCATTGCACAGTGCGGTAGTGGAATTAATTGCATTGCCCGGTTCGCATATTCGCTATACTACAATTCAAAATTGGTCAAATAATGTATATAATTTGGTAACCAAACGCGCAGTTGCACATGAAAATGCTACAGTTGAATGGATTGATGGTAATTTTGGTAGTAAAGTTACTATGAAATATCCGTGTGTTATTTTAGCTGGTAAAAAAGCGCAGGCACAGATTATTTCTATTGCTGTTGCTGGCAAGGGGCAACATCAAGATGCGGGTGGTAAGGTTATTCATCTAGCACCACAGACTATCTCTTCTATTGTTTCAAAATCAGTTAGTAAAAATGGTGGTCGTTCTAGTTATCGCGGTTTATTAAAGGTTACAGAAAAAGCGCAACATGCATATTCGCGTGTGCAGTGTGATGCGTTATTACTGGACGATATTTCTCGTTCTGATACATATCCTATTGTTTCAGTTAATAATAATAATACTTCTGATGTGGGCCATGAGGCGTCAGTTTCTACATTATCTGAAGAACAATTGTTTTATGTGATGTCTCGTGGATTTTCAGAGCAAACAGCACGTACAATGATTGTAAATGGTTTTATTGACGCGTTTACTCAGCAGTTACCTATGGAATATGCGGTTGAGATTAATCGACTTATTGCTATGGAGATGGAAGGATCTATAGGATAATGCAGCATATAATTGAAAAAAATTCAATTATTGTACTTTCTGAGTTAGAAAACGCAAAGCATAGTATCAAGCACTTTTCAGTGCATGAAAATGCTCATCTTACGTATTTTTTTTTAGTAACTGATTCTGCTGATATTACTATTTTTATTCAATTGCTGGGGCCTAAAGCGCAGGCTACTATTTTTTGTATTTGTTTGCTTTCTGAAGAGCAAACAGTAGTTATTAATACTCAACAAAAGCATAGTTCATCCCGAACTGAAAGTCAGGTGCTTGTCAAAAGTATTATGTGTGATGCGGCACGCTTAACCTATAATGGATCAATTATTATTGAAAAAGATGCTCATAAATCAGTAGCACAACAGCACAATAAAAACATGCTATTGAGTTCAGAGGCTTATATATGGGCAAATCCAAGTCTTGAAGTATTGACCAATGATGTGCAGTGTGCGCATGGTAGTGCTAGTGGTCAAGTATCTCAAGATCAGTTATTTTATCTGCAAAGTAGAGGATTAGGTGATGATGTGGCAAAAAAGCTTTTGTTACAAGGGTTTTTTGCTGATATACTCAATAATATGAGCGATAATGCAAAGCATAGTATTTTGGTAAAAAAAATTAATGAAAAACTTGAGAGCAGATTTTCCTATTTTACAAAAAAAAATTAACGATTATCCGTTAGTATATTTGGATAGTGCTTCAGCATCACAAAAGCCGCAGCATGTGGTTGATGCATTAGTACGCTTTTATACCAATGATAATGCAAATGTTGGCCGTGGTTTGTATTTTCTTGCCGAAAAAGCAACTCAGGAGTATGAGTATGCACGTAGTAAGGTAGCTCATTTTATTGGTGTGCGATCAGAAGAAATTGTTTTTACGAGTGGCACAACAGCCAGTATAAATTTTATAGCAACTGGGTGGGGGTTTGAGCACATACAAAAGGGTGATGAAATTTTATTGACCGAAATGGAGCATCATTCAAATTTGGTTCCTTGGCAACAAATAGCACAAAAAAAGGGTGCAGTGTTGAAGTTTATCCCAGTCAAGCAAAATGGAGTACTTGATTTAGAGTATTTGTTACACCTAATTACTAACAAAACAAAACTTGTTTCTGTTGTATATACTTCTAATGCATTAGGAATAACAAATAATGTTGATGCCATTATTCAAGCTGCACATGCGGTTGGGGCTAAAGTATTTCTTGATGCGCCACAAACAGTTCCACACAAAAAAATTGATGTAACAACATTAAATTGCGATTTTTTGGCGTTTTCTTCACAAAAAATGCTGGGGCCAACAGGGCTAGGAATTCTATATATAAAAAAAGAACTTCAAGATGAAGTGCTGCCTTATCAGTTTGGTGGTGGCATGGTTTTCTCTGTTGACTGGCATACTGCTATCTTTACAAAAGCACCGTATAAATTTGAAGCAGGTTCTCCACCAATAGCTCAAGTGATTGGCTTGGGTGCTGCAATTAATTATCTTAATAATAATGTTGATTTTGATGAGCTACAAAAACATGAGGCTACTTTATGTGCACAATTAATTGATGGGCTGCAAAAAATAAGAGGCATAACTATTTTGGGGCCCATGGAAGAACTAAAAAAAAGTGGCCATATAGTGAGCTTTGTAGTTGATGGTGTGCATGCGCATGATGTTGCTGCTTATTTGAATCAGTATGGCATTTGTGTACGTGCGGGTCATCATTGCACGCAGCCATTACATAAAAAATTAGGTATTACTGCATCAGTACGTGTTAGTTTTTATCTCTATAATACGCCACAAGAAGTTGACTTTTTACTTGCAAAACTTTCTGATCTTGTTTCACTATTTTCGTGATTATTGTATTTATGTATAACTATGGATATACTCTGCCGATATAATTTTTTTGACCGAATGGGTGTTCGGCTTTTTTTAACATCTTTATATACAATTTGTTATATCATTGGAGTAGGTATGATCTTTTTTAAGAAAAAAAAGTTTTTATTTTTATTGCTCGTTTTTTTTAATGGTAGTATGGCGTATGGGCTACCTTCAATGTGGTGGATTAAAAAAAATATTATGGATTTCAGTCCGCTGAATTTTATTATTGATATTAAACCAAGAAATGAGCTACTTGATGTAGAAAATACGTATAAAAATAAATTATTACATATTGCTGCGCATAGTTGTCGCGGTGTGGTACCAACAGTTGGTACAAAAGTAAAAAAAACAGCTTCTAGTGCAGGTGAAACATTGCTTGGTAAAGATAATAAATGGGGTATTGGTACAGTGAAAGTGAGTAGTAAAACTGTTTCGTATTACAGTGTTAATGGTGTCTATAGCGTTGTGTTTGCAGAAGGTACATTAAGACAAAGAGTATTATATACTTTGTATAAAATGTTTGTGCGTAAAGTACCAGCACATTATATAACCAACAAATTTTTAGTGCTAACAGCACTGCTTGGTATTAATAATTGTCTTGAGTCGACTTCGCGTTGGTGGATTGGAAAAGATGGCTACTGTGCCGTATTTGCAAAGGTTGCCAAAAAGGCAGTTAAAAGTACATTCGAATTATTGATAGATGAATGTGTGGGTTGCTATATTCTGCCTCATATATTCTAAGGATAACAAAAAATTTTAATCTACGTTGTTTACATATTCAATAACGCGTACAAATCGTGTGATACTACACCAAAGAACTAGCGTACTAAGAATACCAAGAATAATATGAATGTATTGAGGAAACAAAAGCATTGATGAAAAGGCAATAAATGCTTCAGCTCGCTCTACCAAGCTTTTATCATAATGTATACTTTTACTGCTTATATTGGGAAACAGCGTACCGGCTACTACAAAGGTAGAAAAGTGCAAAAGAAGTGCAACGAAAAAAAACAAATACCATAAATAATGTTGTGGATATAAAAAAGCAAAACCCATGATAAAAGCTGCTTCTACCATGCGATCGGCAATTAAATCGTAGTAAGCTCCAATTTTTTGTGTATTATTTGTTAATCGAGCGACGGTACCATCAAGTACATCAAAAAGCACAGAAAATAAAAGTAACACAAGTGCAATGTATAAGTGTGCACAATAAATACATCCACCAGCCGCAATACCAAACAAAAAGGCGATTAATGTTATTATGTTTGGCGTTAGTTTAAAAAAAACTAATGTTTTTCCAAGTATATCAAAAAATGGTTGTATATTGCTTCGTATTTTCGTTTCGATCATTTTAATTTTTTTCTTTAGGGATAAATAAAATAATACTACTCAAAAATGCGGCAAAAAAACACCAAATAGATGTTAAAAAATTAATATAGAAAAAGTATGTAATGGCATACGCAACAGTTAATCCAATACCAAGCAACCATACCATGGCATTAGGAGAAATAAAGCATGGCAATACAGTAGTACATCCATACAGTATCATAATAATAATGTACGGTTGTTCCATTAGATGAAGATCATACATAATGTGACTACACGAAATACTAGTAACTACACCATACATCATTAGACGAAATAAAAAATAAGTAGAGGTGATACATCCTATTACAAGGGTTAATGCAAGGGCTTTTTTTCTCCATGTATTATTTTTTGGTAATGTTGGCCATAATACACTAGAAATCCATACGGGCCATAGCAGTAGAGAAAAAAATAAAAAAGAATATGGCATTGCGCGTGTAAGTGTGGTTGTATGTTCTTGTGTGTGTGTGATCCATATAAGGCCTTCATTGAGCTGTTGTAATCCGAATAGCAGCGGAGTCATAGCTAAAAAACGATATGGTGTTTTTTTGTGCTTTATGATACTTGCAGTGCCAACCATAGAAAGTAGCGCACCAGCAGTAAAACTTGCAGACGCAGAAAAACACATAACTTATTCTCCTCTTTTCATTTTATCTAACACGGAAATAAATAGTACACAAGAGTAGAAAACGGTGAAGGCTATTGGCAAAAGTATTAAAGGTAAGTATAGTTTATAATCAATGTTATCATATTAAACTATTGTGGTGGGGTACAAAAAGGTATGAAGAAATCATTTCTTGATTTTGTATACTTTTTTCTTTTACTTATACATATTTTTTCTCAAAATCTTGTTGCCCATGGCTTTAAGGATGAGTTACTTATAGAAGAAGAAAAAATTAAAAATTTGGAAAATTGCTCTTGTTGGCTTTTTCCTTCTTCTAAGATTAAAGTAAATGAAAACAATAGAGATGAAAATTTTAGGCGATTTTTGCTTACTTCTAGTACATTATTATCACATATACTTATTGCTCCTGCAATAGCTAACTGGTTGTTTAAAAATAAGACTGATCCAGAAAAAAGATTAGAAAAAAAAATGGGTCAAGATAGTGCACAAAAACAAAATGAAACTCCAAGAAAAAGAAGGATAATTAAAAAAGGAGTTTTAAGGAGAAATAAAGCTCAATCAAAAAATATTGATACTGATTCAGGAACAGAAAAAGCTGATACAACCAGTAAAACACAGCTTCTAGAATTGGGAAAAAAATTAAATGAAATTATGAAAGACACTGTTTCATTTGATTCACAAAAACATCTTTTGGCTACAATGATTGCTAGTGGTGGGCAGGAAATAATTTTATTGGCGAGTGGTGATACAGATATAAAAAATGCTGGAGTCAATATTACTCACAATGCAGTTATTACTCTTTCGGGGGAAGTTGTTACCAATGTTATATGTGATCAACTAGGTATTACAAGAAATGGTGGTACAGCACGTACAATTCGTTCAATTGTGCGGATTATTATTTGCTATGGTACATGGTCTATTCGTGGTATATTACAAAGTCTGATTTGAAAGCAAAAGAAAATTTGTTTTTGCTGATGTATTGATTTTTTTAAAAGTAAGTTTACTCTTTGTAACGTGAGTTTAAGTGTTGTTATCGAATACTAGGTAGGGGTTTTTATGAAAAATATTTTAATTTTTTTATACACAGCTATGTATCGTATTGTCTTCATCAATGTTCTTATTTGTTGTTTTTTATTTGTGCCTGTTCATATACATGCAATGTTAGAAAAAAATACAAATGATTCTGCTTTTGATACAAAAACTAAAAATAGGTTAAATTCTGACGAAAAAAGTTTTAGAGGGGGAATTGGTTATGTTCTTGATTATAATTCTGATGAAGACAACAATATAGGAATACAAGATAATGATAGTGGAAGAGAAGAATCTTCGCCTTATTCATTATGCAGTCTGCTTTCACCTTCCTATTACCTTGAGCATGGTGGAACGTGGCTTGGCAAAAGTGTTTGTAAAGGAATTAGTCTGGTTCATTGTGTTTTAGCTGCAGATCAATGGTTTTCAAAAGAAGATCAGGTGAATCCGCATTGGCGTGGTCTATTGCGTGGTTTAGCTATGTCTGCAAGCAAAGAAGTTGTTGAAGAATGTGCCGGCCAAATTATTTTATATGGCGCGAAAGGTTCGTATTTAGGAGTTAGTAAGGCGGTAGAGTTATGGACTGGAGCATCACCAAAAGGCAGAGTTCAGTTGTCGGTTTTAAGTATTTTAAGTGGCGGTGCTATTTGGAAAGGTCTGCAGTTAGCACATGTTGGTATCAGTGCAGATAATAATCGCAGGCTGAGAGCTGTTAATAGCAGGGTTGATGATCTACACAAGGATCTTTACAGTGGCCTTGAAAGTGCTAAAAGAGATCGTCAAGAAAAACATGATTCTACATTCGATGCACTGACCTCTCTTAAAGATGACTTACAGAATACAAAAAATATATTAAGTGATCTTAGTAATAAGAGCGAGGAAGGTTTTGCTGACGTTAAAGCTAACCTTAGTGATGCAAAAAAAACGTTGGAGATACACATAAATACATTTAACGAAAAAGTGCAACGTATTGTAGGTAAAGCAAATGATAATCAAACAAAAAAGTTTGTTGAGCAGATGCAGAAGGATAAAGAAGAGATACTAGATGCAATTGAATTAGTTGATAATAAGTGTCTTTCTGAAGAAGAAAAAAAACAATTTATACAACAAATTAATAATTTTGGATTAATGCTTGACCGTTTAGCAAGCATTGAAAAAGAGGTAAAACAAATCAGTAATCAATTAAGTGTGCAGAGTGAAAAGTACAATTTATGGCAAAACAATACTAATGATACATTGGGTCATATTCAAAATGATGTAAGTGATATGAAAAAAGCTCAATTGTCTTCACTACAAGAATATGAAAATAAACAAAAAAAAGATGAAGAACGTGAGCAAAAAAATAGAGAGTTGCTTAATCAGCAAAAAGAAGGTTTGAGAAAAAGATATGATGCGTTTAATGCGTTTCTTTTGGCTCGGCATAAGCAGGAGAAACAGGATGAGAAGGAAGAACAGCCTAATATAGAAGGATGGCTAACGTTTCCTGAAGAGAGTACCTTTAATCTAGTGGATAATGATATCTTTCAAAATCAGCTTCAAAATGCTTGTTATGAGCTACAAAGAGCTGAAACTGAGGTACGAGAAAAGACTATTAATGAAATTTTAGAGAGTGTACAAAAGGTAGATGGTAAAATTAATAATCTTGATGAAAAGATGTCAAATATTTTTAATGGTTCTGATTTGAATACGCTTAATAATTTTAAGACAGCTTTGCTTAAGGATGTTGAGAAAAGACTGGTAGAGACAGAGAAAAAAATTGATAATATAGAGCAAGAGCAAGCGAAGCAAGTAGAAGCAATTAAAAATCAAGGGTTGACTCTTGATACATTAGTTGTAGAAAATAATGAACTTAAACAATTACTTGAAAATATGCAGAAACAAGTAGAACAAATGAGCAAGCAGCTAACTGAGAATGAAAAAAATCGTAAAAGAGATGTGGAAGATAATAAGCAAAGACAAGAATTATTTGTGGCACAAACTGATATGAATCAAAAACAATTGATGGATGCTATATATAGTGTAAGAGGAGAAGTCGTTGATTCTAATAGAAGAATTGAGGCATCTAAAAATTCTGATAGAGTAAATAAAGGATCAAGTGCTGCGAATAATAACGGATGGAGCAAGGCACAAGGAATAGTAATGGTAAGTTATAATAATAATGTAAATCCGCTTTTTGTTGGTGTCCTTGCGAGTATGGGTGGTGAAGCGAAATCTGTATTTAATAATAGCGACTATCAGCAAGAAGATAGTAGAAAAGAGGAAGACTAGTAATTCATATCTTGCATTTATAACAACTAAATACGGTATACTAAAAACCTAATTGAAAAAGGGGAGCGGTATGGCGTGCGACTATGATTTGGTTATTATTGGCGGTGGTGCAGCAGGTCTGACTGCTGCAAAAACGGCACAAGGCTTTGGAAAGAAAGTTTTAATTATAGAGAAAAAACAATTGGGTGGAGAATGCACTTGGACAGGGTGCGTGCCGAGTAAAGCATTAATAAAAATCGCTCAAGTGTCGCATTATGCAAACCGCTTGAGTGATTTTGGTTTAAAAACACTGCATCCTGTAGAAATCAACGCAGATAATTGTATGAGTGTTGTTCGCCAACGGGTGCAAGATGTATATGCAGCGCATACGCCAGAAGTTCTTAGAAGACTTGGTATTGGAGTGTTGATAGGAGCAGCTGTTTTTAAGGATAAACATACAGTTGTAGTTGACGACAAAACAATTTCGTTTAAAAAGTGTATTATAGCAACTGGATCACGCCCATATATTCCACATATTGAAGGGTTAGATGCCGTCGATTATTACACAAACAATACTATTTTTAATATCGATTCATTGCCACGATCATTGGTTATTTTGGGTGGTGGTGCTATTGGTTCAGAGTTTGCATGTGCGTTTAATAGACTTGGTGTGCAAATTACTATTATCGAAAAGCAAAAACGTATTTTACTACATGAAGATAGCGAGTGTGTAACATTACTTTCTCGCCATATGCAACAAGCAGGTATTCGTATTCTTGCTGATCATAAAGCAGCAAAAATTGTAAAACAGGAAAACGGCAATATTGCTCTTACGTGTGTAAATAGTGCGGGTAAACAACAAGATATCTATACAGATGCGTTGTTGATAGCTGTTGGGCGTGCGGTAAATATAGGTGGTTTGTACTTAGAAAGAGCAGGTGTCAAAACTCGCAAACGTGGTATTATTGTTGACAAGTATTTATGCACGACTGCGCGTAATATTTTTGCAGCTGGTGATGTAGTGGGGCCTTATCAATTTAGTCATATGGCATGGCATCAAGCAACGACAGCTGTATATAATGCTTTTCTTTTCTTTTTTAAAAAAACGGTTGACTATAAAAATGCAATGTGGGTTACTTTTACTTGCCCAGAATTGGCAACAGCAGGTTTGACTGAAGGTGCTGCACGCAAAAAATATGGTAAAAAAATCAGGGTATATAAAAAAGAATATAAATATTTTGACCGTGCTGTGTGCGATGATCAAAAAATTGGTATGCTCAAAGTTATTTGTGATAAAAAAGGTTTTATTATTGGTGCGCACGCAGTAGGTGCGCACGCGGGTGATATTATTCATGAGCTGCAAATAGCAAAAGTAAAAAAAATTAAATTTTCTGATTTAGTGTCAATCGTCCATGCATATCCAACGTATGCAGAAATTGTGTGGCATGTTGCTAAAAAGGCATATGTGCAAGGGTTGCAACAAAATATATTTTTGATGATACTAAAGAAATTGTTCGGTAAGTAATATTGGAAGTTTATGGAAAAGTACATCAAATATTTTTTGGCGCTACTAATTAGCATAAGTATACTTATCATGATTTATTGCATGGGCTTTGGTGATTGTTTTTCTATTGGGGCAATTAGTAGATATACTCGTGCATTAGATGTGTTGATCAGAACAAATTATTTGATGGCAATTTTTTTATTTTGCGTCATTTTTGCTGCACTTATCACCGCATCATTTCCTATTGTTGTACCTTTGACTTTGCTTGGTGGTTATTCATTTGGTGTATTACCGGGCACCCTTTATTCTTGCTTAGCTGCAACGGTTGGTTCGCTCATTTCATTTGCGCTTTTTCGTTATGTGTTTGCAAAAACGGTTCAGCAACATTACAAAGATCGTTTAGTTATATTTAACCAAAAAATAAAAGAAGAAGGGCATAGTTATTTACTTACTATGCACTTTATGCTTGTACCATTCTCTATTATTAATGTGCTTGCTGCCGTAACGCCAATATCGTGGTTTACCTTTATTTGGACTACGACTGTTGGTAGTTTTCCTGTACTACTTATTTATGCATTTGTCGGTAGGCAATTGCGTACGCTTAAATCTACTCATGGTATTATTTCCTGGCCAGTTATGATATTTTTGTTACTACTGGCAGCATTAGCATTTTCGCCAATTGTTATAAAAAGGTTATATAGGAAGTGAGCATAAAAATGTGCAACAAATGAAGCAGGTATATAATAAAATTATTATCACACTTATATTTATAGTGTTAATTATAGTTTTCTACTTTTCTGGTATCACAAGCTACATAAACTTAGCAGTAATCCAACAAAACAGTGTCTACTTAAAAAATAGTATACAAAATAATTACACTGTAGCAGTGCTAGTTTTTATATGTTTATATATTGTTACTATTTTTTTTTCATTACCTTTTGCATCGCTGCTTACCTTAAGCGGTGGTTTCTTTTTTGGAATAACCGCAGGTGTTTTATATGCAAACATTGGTGCGACCATTGGTGCAACATGTGGTTTTTTATTAGTACGCTATTTATTATATGATATAATACGCAAAAAGTATGCTTATTATGTACAAAAAATCAACCGAGCGATTCAAAAAAACGGAGTATGGTATTTGCTTTTATTGCGCTTAATCGCCTTTATTCCTTTCCCTATCGCTAACGCAGCTATTAGTTTAACTGATGTGTCTCTATTTGATTTTGTATGGACAACGAGTATTGGTATTGTGCCAGTATCATTGATATATGCCTATGCGGGTAGGCAATTGAGTACACTTACCTCGATTACTGATGTGTTTTCTATGACAGTGTTGCTTGCATTTATTTTTTTTGCATTTCTTACATTGTTGCCGACGTTATTAAAACGAGTTGGTTATGGTTCGTAATTATACGTGGCATATTGCAGGAATTGTTTTCTTTTTATTTGTTTTCTTTATCGCATATTATTTGGGCTTATTTGAGGCTGTTACCCTTACTACATTACAACAAAATGCCAGTGCACTATATTTTTTTGTACAAAGATATTTTGTCTTTTCAGTGTTTATTTTTTGTGCATTGTTTACAACAGCAACATTTCTTTTTCTACCTATTACTGTACTATTGACACTTGCTGCAGGATTTTTATTTGGGGTGAGTATTGGGACATTATTGGTTCTATTGAGTGCAACATGTGGCGGTGCTATTATGTTATTGGTAGTGCGGTATGCAATTGGCAATCGTGTGCAAGAAAAATATGCAGATGCGCTTCAGATGTTTAATGATGATATAAAAAAATATGGCAGTAGTTATTTATTGATGTTACAACTATTACCAATAACTCCGACGTTTGCTATTAATCTTTTTGCGGGTGTGATTCCTATTTCTTTATGGACATATATGTGGACAACAGCAGTGGGTATTTTACCTGGTACACTCATCTATGCTATTGCAGGTAGGCAATTGCATGTGATTAAGTCACTCAATGATATTATGTCGTGGCCGGCAATTATTATTTTATGCTTGCTCGCACTATTGGCATTACTTCCCATGATTGTGCGACGATATGTTATGAAATGAGTTTTTTATGATTTTGATTTTTTGAATAATCCCATATTCTTCAGTTGCTCTTCTGCATAGCCAAATTGTTGTTTTTTAGCATTGATAATTTGTAAACCAGCCTGTAATGCTGCCTTTTTGTTTGAGTTAAATGTAATAACAGCAACGGTATTTTCTGGGTTAAGGTTATACTCTTTCATTATGTACTGGTACATTTCTTTTTGTGTGTTGATTGCTTGTGCTTCAGATGAAGTAATTACTTCATCAAATAAATCAAAAACATCGGTGTGCTCTTTTTTAAGTGTAGCAACAATTTCTTTATTGCCATTTAAAATAAGATATAGTTTGTGTTGTGTATTCTCTTTTAACTGTTTAACAAGCTCAATACCATCATCTATGCGTGTCAAAATAGTATGATAGTCCGTTGTTGCTAGTGCTGCGCCGTTATATAATGTTTTCTTTTCTACATCATAAAGCTCTGTATTTTGTTTAATATTGGCACGATATATTCTCAACAATGTTTTGTTGTCTGTTGTACCAAGCCAGCAATGATACAAAATATCGGGAATTTCTTTGTCTCTATAGCGTATTGATTGATGTTTTTTAAATTCAGGAAGCTGTATTTTGGCAAGGAGATTAAAAAATTCTTCTTGTTGGCTAGCACCGGTAATGCCGGGAATTGCCAACTGTGCAGCTTTAAGCCACCCGATACACCGAGCCAAACTGATGTAGCCAAGACGGTCTGTTACTGCTTTACTATCTACACCAAACAAAAACTTTTCTAAGGTGAAAATAATGTTAGAATGGCGGGTATCTTTAGCGGCATATTGTGGGGTTTCTTTGTCATCGGGTAATGTGTCTTCCGTATGTGAATACAGGACTGCAGTACATAAAATGATGGAAAAAGCTAATAAACGCATAGGAACAAACCCCCTTTTATTAACTTTGATCATACTAATTGTCTTTTTAAATATAGGCTTTTTTACAAAAATAATCAATTGGGGTGCACATATAATAGGTTCAATGCGAATAATAGTTTAAAACTAAGGTCTATTTTTATTGTTGTTTTGATGTTGCCTGTAAATCATTAAATTGATGTTTATGTGTAATTTAAACGCACTCCACTCTTGCCTATTTGTAATTTTTTTTACTACACTAGAAGTAATAGATTCAAGGTAAAAACCGCACAAAAATAGGGGATAAGGTATGGATCACAATAAGGCGTGCCAAGTAATGTGTATTAGTAGTTGTGATGGGTGCAAAAAGTCATGTGTATCAGAGTGTTTAGCTATGCGTGAACAAGGTCAATATAACTGTGAAAAAACCTGTAAAGGGTGTTGCAATATATGCAAAGAGTTATGCGTTGAATCGTGCATTGATAGTTAAATTTTTTTTAAAATGATACTCCACATTTGATCCAAAACGCCCAGAGTTCCAGCGCTGTATTTTTTTGAGGGTATTCATATAATGCGCCGATAGTTATACAACCTTCTGTGTTTTTGCCATGAGCGACATATGAAAGTGCAGCATGAAATTTATGATTTATGGCAGCACGTGCACCAGCCGATTTTATGTCAAGATCATTTCTATCAATGGTAATGAATGTTTCAATATTTTCGCATTGCAGCTGATTATCATTGCAGATTGTTTGTTGTATCATATCATTCTCTGCGCGGGTAGTTATGGTACTCTGGCTTGCGGATCTTGCTAACCCTAGCATGTTAGCTCCGTTTCCCGCAATACCATATACTTCTTCGAATGTGCAAACACATTCTAGATCTTCATTACCGTGTGCCCATAAATCATAGCCAAATTCTGCTTCAATTGAGTTTATTTTAATGCGCCAACCAGTAGATAACTCAACTATATTGTATGGTTTTACTTGTGTTCTTAGGGTAAAAATTTTTGTTGCAGGAATATTTTGATCTGGCGGGCCACCTTTTCGATTGAGTAGCATATATCGGCTCCATGGTTTATTTTTTAAATCAAATGTACGCAGTTGCTCATTACGAATAAAAAAAGTAGTTTCAAGGTTTGCAAAAAAGCAGCCGGTAAAATAGCTTGTTTCATGACTTAAGTTGATTTGAAAATGTACGCCAGTTTGAAAACCAAAATGTTTGTTATTGCCAAGATATGAATCAAATAAAAAGTGTGCATTTTGTGCATGCGATCCAGGTATGCGTAAGCCACTATAGTAAATAACCTCAAAGTTGTCTTGAGCAAGATATGTACGGCCGAGCTTAATATTAATTTCTGCAATACCCAAATCATTTCTGCCGTTTTTTGCGATACGAGAAAAGCGCAACTGTTTTCTGCAAAGTGCTTCAATAATATCTTCTGGAAAGGTTTGTGCTCGATTTATAATATCAAATTGCTTTATGCGTAGATCATTTTCTACTGCAACAACTGGTACATTAATGCTTAACCACATGTTTTCAAAAAAGCTACTTTCGATGATACTATTTAAATCTTTATTTGCTTCTAAGAAAATAGCCATTTGTTTTTGATGAGGGTCGATGCTAAATTTACCACTAAACTCTGAGTTATTGATACCAAGCCATTCAGCTCTGATATCACGATTTTTTACATTTGAAGATTGATCTCCCGTAACAAGGAGTTCATTTTTACATTCAAATGGCAAAAAATAACGGGCGTTTTTTTTACTATCAATTGATGCTTGGTAGATACTATAACACTGAAAACTTATTTTATTTTTGCCAGGCTTATTGTACAAAATAGTGTGCCAGCCTGATTGTGTAGCAGCAATATTTTGATTAATAGGGCGAGTTGTCATAAAGGTCTGACTGTTACGTTCTATGCTCGATCGAGCATGCGTGTTGATTATTATAAGCAATAAAACAATGATACTATATTTTTTCATATTAAGAGTCCTTTTTTATACTCTGTATATCATGTAGCTTAGGATAGGTTGAATATAATGACAAGCCAAAGCTTATTATTCTTAGTAATAACTTGTTTTTACAGGCTGAAGTAATAATCTATCAATCAGAGCGATATATTTTTATTTGAACTTATTTAAATTGATTTTTTTATTAAATTTGATATTATTAGAAGCAAGAATTCAATAATTTCATGATAATGTAGTGGATAGTGTACATGTTTCGATTTTGTATGCTTACAAAGAAACTTTTATTTACTTTTACGTTAGTTCCATTTTTCTGCTCTATGCTTTTATTTTCTTTAGAAAAAAATAAAAGTTATGGTTGTCGAACTCGTAGTATTGTAGTGCTTCTTGAGCAGGGTATTTTTGAAGATGGTGTCAGTGAAATAAAGCCTATTCAGGTGAAGCTTATCAGTGCTATTAAAGAGAAGCAGATTTGTCTGATAAGTACCCCGGTATGGCAAATATTTTTGGAAAAATTGAATGAACTACGGATTTTAGGTAATGTAAATGGTACTGCTGAGTGCAGTGCGCTTTCATATCTTACCGCGCTAGAAGAGCGTTTAGTAGAGCTATCAAAAATGCTTAATACTGACTCGTGCGATGATATGTTACATCATCGCTCTATGGTTGTTGATTGTATTAATAATGAGTTTTTTAGTCCGGAAGCTGCTGATAAATTACGTAAGAACAATATGTTACTTCATAATGATATGTGTTCATATATTCAAAAGCTACTTCCATATTATTTGACGTATTTTAATGCGTCAGAGTGGTCTGTTTATAAAATTAATAAGGATTTTCGATTATTAGTGCCGCAAGAGGTTTTAACAGCACTTCCTACAGAACAATTAGGAAATGGTGATATTGAATATATAACCGAGAAAGAACGTATTCTTGGATTAAAAGTTGATCATTTAGATAAGGATTTGATTTTAGACAGTTGTTTGACTTCAGAACTTTTGGGTGACTATGAAAGAGAGCCTGGTACTTTTATTAATACGTTGCGTTCGATATTTGTTACCAAAAATGATACTGAACAAGAGACCTCTAGTTGGATTATATATCTATCAGGGCATGGTTATAATAGTCCAGGAGCTGTAAAAACAAAGTGTGACATAATAGCTGATTTATCTGTAGAAGAATTTAAAAATTTTTTACAGTTTTTAGAACACGATATTATCACGAAGTTTCTAATGTATAGCACTTGTTATGCTGGCGGTATGCATTTGAAAACTCCATATACAACAGGTGATGTGGCCGATTGTTATTCATACACAATTGTAACAGACTGTATATCTGATGTAGCTAGTATTACTACATGGTGCTTTCCTGTTATTTTTGATAAAAATGGACTTCTTTGTGTAGATTCCATTATGTGGGACGAGCAGCAAGGAATTCCTCAATTACGCTTTAGAAGCTCAGCACATTTTGGTGCGTTTTTTGAAAAAATTATTTCTGTACGTGATGCAGCAGAACTGCGTGAGGTTATTATTAGTGATATAGCTCCTCATATGCTATGTAATATCCCTTGGGTACGATTTGCAGGTAAAAAGAACTTTGTGCTTTTGTATCCATACAATACGTATCAAACTATTGATACCAAGCTTGTTATGCTAAAAAAGGTATCTGGTGGCTCTATAGATATATCTGAAAAAAAGGTAGCATTAATAAATACCCCATATATATATGTGCCTGTTATTATGAATAAGTCCCGCATTGATAGTACTATAGTTGGATTATTATCCGTTATGGGTGGTAGAGCGGTTCACGTATTTGAAAAATTAGATGCATCATGTATTCATGTAGAAGATATAATTAGTAGCTTCTGGCCATTTGGTGATCAGACTTTTGATGTTCTTTTTTTGTTTAAAGAGCTTGTATTAGCAAATGATCCAGAAAGTCCACTTGCTAAAGCAATAAATGCAACTGAAGAAAAGGTAATACTACGTAATGTTATACTGATTCAAAAAAGTAAGCCGTTGGTACGTATGGTGTTTGAGACAAAAGATGGTAAAGTGTTTTGCTCATATGCACGTAAAGTAGAAGATTGCAAAGAGCCTTCAATACGTAGCTTTATACTACTGGATGAAAAGGCAGCAGAAAAATATTTAGCACAGTTTAATACATTAGAAAAACAAGCTATTGATGATGAGCAAAAACTGCAAGAACAGTTTACTGAGCTAAAAGATAAGCTGAAAATACTTGTTGATGACAAAGAAAAAAGAGATACTGAGCAGCAGCATGTAGCAGTATAAATGCTTATTATTGAGCCAAACTTAGTGTTTGTTCTACTGTCTTACGTTCATATATAATTCTTGCAAGTGCATGTATCGTGGTTAAAGCTTTTTTTTGCGAATGCTGAAAAATATTTCTTCCTATAGCACTGCCAGCAATACCACCAAGGTGTATATGATTGTGTACGTCCTGTAAAAGTAATTCTAGCTCTTTCTGTGCACCGCCAGAACAAATAATTTTTGTATTACCAGCTGCTTGCGCTGCAACTTTAAGCCATTGCGAGCTTGTTTTGTCATTTATTGCTTGTGGGGACTGTAGCTTAACAAAGTCACTACCCAAACTATTGGCAATACCTGCAGCGCCAGCAATAATCATTGGGTCGGTAGGATTGCTGATACTTTTTCCGCGTGGATATACCCATAAAGTAGTAATTAAGCCATGTTGGTGTGCATGTAAGATTTGTTGTGCAGCAAAGCCAAGCATTTCTCTTTCATATATACTTCCCAAATAGAGGGTTATACCAACACCGCGGATATGCAAGCCGCTATTGATTGCGAAGGTAACTACATCATTAACAGTATATAATGGTGCATTAACAGGATCCAACAGATCTTTGTGTATTAAGTTTGTTTTACCATTCAACTTAACAATGTAGTTAATGTTTTTATAATCGCTACCATAGCGTGCAATCAAGCCTAAATGAGTTGCAAACGCGCCAGCTGCTTCATGTTGTGCAATTTCAAATGCATGTAATGGACTTGCCGCATCAGGGTGAATACTTTTGCCATAAAAATCATCATTTAGATGTTCTATTTTTTGATCATATGCAAATAACAACAAGTTGTCGGTTTGTTTAGTAATAATCTTATAATTCTCTATGTATGTTTGATGTTTTTGTTTTGGTACATCTGCTGGTACTTTAACGGTATATTGTGTAGTCATTATTTTTTCCATTAACAATTAAAGAATTTTATCATGAATTAACATTTTTTGTGCAACTTGTTCAAAGAGTGGTGCCGCAACGGTAGAGGCATATACTTGTTTGCATTGTGGTTCTTTTATAAACGTAACAATTACGCGTTTATAATCACCTTTTTCTACAATGCCAGCACAGGTAAAGATACTTTTATTATGGTCATATATACCATCGATAAGTAAATTTGCCGAACCAGTTTTTGTCATGATATTATAACCTTTAATGTGTGCTTTACGTCCGCTGCCTTCCTGCGTTGTTTTGTGTAAAATTATTTTTATATCTTCAATTGCTTTTTGGCTATAAAGTCGCTTTTTTTCTGGCATGTCTATTAATGTTTGTAGAGATCCTTTTACTAAGGGCTCTATAATTAGCTTTGGTTCAACAGCATAGCCATCATTAGCAATAATACAAAACGCACGTGCAAGTTGTAGTAACGTTGCACGAATTTCATAACCATATGATAAAGAAAAAATAGATTGTTTAGACCAATTGTGCGGTGGATTAACAAAACCGGCTTGCTCACCAGCGATAGGGATACCAGTTTTTTCACCAAATCCTAGGCGTTTATAATGATTGTATAATAAATGGTCTAATCGTTTAGCAACTTGTGCAATGCCAATATTATTTGAACGCGCAATAACATCCCAAAAAGGAACGATGTCTTGTGCGATAACGGTATTTATTTTTCTACCGTCAATATAACTTGTTTTTTTATTATGGCAATCGATTTCTTCATTAAGTGTAATGACTCCTTCTTCAAGCGCGGCAAGTGCGGTACAAATTTTCATAACAGAGCCAAGTTCATATGCTTCAGTTGATATTTTATTTTTAGTATGTACAGCTGCTATGATATTACGATTTTCTGGATCAAAGTCAGGATATTGTACCATTGCGTGAATATGGCCATTGGCTGGATTGATAATAATTACTGCGCCTTCAGGTGCATTAAAGATTTTTACCGTTTTATTAAGTTCTTCTTGGGCTAAGAATTGAAGATTACCATCAATAGTAAGAGTAACTGGTGTACCCGCTTTACCGCTGACCCGTGTTTCTTTTGTAAAATAGAAATGTCCTGAACGCGCATCTTTTTGTAATTGATGGGTTGTTGGTGTTCCGGCCAATTGAGTATTGCAGATTAACTCAATACCGCATACACCATTGTTATCGATGTCAGTGATGCCAGTAATACATGCAGCTGAAGGAATTGGATACATTCTATTTGGTTCTTGTAATAAATGTATATCTGGTACATTGCTATTTTTTATTGCAGCAATTTGTTGTGCATTCAAACGGCGTTGTATATACATGAAACTTTTTTTTCTGTGTTGCTCAAGTTTTTGTATTGTATGAGGAAAATGTTGACTTAAAAAAGCAATAAGTTTTTTGGGTTGTTCTAGTTTATTGGGCATAATAAATGCAGTAAGTACATCTCTATTGAGCGCAATTTTTTTACCGCTTCTATCGTAAATTGGTGCACGTGGAGGATGTGTTGTAATCGCAAAATTATATTGTTTATGCCCAAGACGTGCAAAAAAAGTGCTTTGGGTGATTTGCACTAGATATAAATTAAAAATAATGATGCTATACAAAGCGCAGAATAATAGAAAAACAAACGTGGTACGAATCTTATAGCCGTTTGTCATTGTCTTATCCAGCACTCGTTAATGTTTTTATTTGGCTGAGTCGCAGTGGTTGCATACCGAGTTTCTTGGTAGCAAAATCTTTGATAGCAGATTTATTTTTGTATGCATATAGTTGATGGGTAAGTGCCTGTTTCTTTTTTATAAGTAGTGTTTTTTCTTGTTCAAATTTTTGTTTGGTATACGAATTCTTAACTATTTGGCTATGCTTATGTATTTGTAGAAAGATAAAAAGGATATGGGCACCAACAAAAACAGTAATAAATGTTTTTTGCTTCATTTTTTGCTCACTATTTAATCGGTTTATTTATTGTACAAATTTTTTTCTGTATTACATGGTTTGTTTTAAGGAAGATAGCATACTCTAATGGTAAAAAAAAAGCTCTGCGGTTAATAACGCAGAGCTTTTTTTTTCTTATACTCTTTTATTGTGTGATTTTCTTATTTTTACCATTCCTCTTGAAGAAGTGTTCCTTCTTTCTCTAATGATTTTTCAGCAGGGCTTAAAGAGCGTTCGTATTCTTCGTGTCGTTTATAAATATCTTTTAATACATCGATTATGTTTACACAGTTATAGATTTTTTTTAGAAAATTATTTTCAACTTTTTCTTTATCTTCTTCTGTTATTTTACTTTCTTCTGCTATCATATGATTTTTTGATTGTTGAATGCCTTTTTTTTTAATAGTTTTTTTTTCTATTTCTGTTTCAAATTGCACCAGAACGCCTCTGGTTATTTCCGAGATGAAAATTTTTTCTAATTTATTATTAATAACGATATCATTATAGGATTTTATCAATGGTATAGAACCTGTATATATTGGTTTACCTGGGCTTACTATGGTAAAATCACCATATGCAACTGTTTCTTTTCCGAATCGTGAATATGAATAATTTATTGTATAATATACAATATGTTTTTTACCATCAAGCACTATACATATGAAATTACCGATGTGTTCTTTTTTTGATAAGAAAGGTTTTTCGTATACTTTTGGCTTAATCATAGTTTTAAAGTGACATTTTACTACTTCTTCTGTTTTAGACTTGATATTTTCTTTAAAGCAAAAAGTATTGCAAACACCGAAATTAATTGAAAAAATAAGAGCCAATAAATATCTATTCATGTATTATTCCCCTATTAGTAAGATATTAATAATGCAATATGAATTCGATAACTAAAACTACATAACCTCATAGGTTATAATATCTTATATATGCTTTTTATTCAAATAATTTTTCTTTTTTTATTACCAACCGTATGACATATTAAAATGTACTTCACTGGATGTTTCACCTTTGCGTGGGTCGATTTTAAATCCCCAATCAACGCTGAGTGGAACAGGGCTTAGCAATCGAATACCTACGCCAACGGCATGACGATAGTGGAACGAGTTATTTTTTAAAAAATTTTGTGTAATATCGCATCTAAATGGTGTATCCCAACCGGTACCACCATCATAAAATAGTAAGCCTTTCATATTCAGATCAGGTGTGATTGGGAAAATAAGTTCTACATTAACAAATAATGCTTTTTTGCCACCAATTGAATCGCTGGTACCGCCAGCATTAAACTGTGGCCCAAGTTGGCCAAATAGGAAACCACGAACACTTGCCGGGCCACCAATATGGAATAATTCACGATATGGAATGGCACGATTTTTAAACAAATGAATTAAACCGACATATCCGTGTAAATGTAATACCAAATCACGTTCACCAATAATTGGTGTATACCA
Source organism: Candidatus Dependentiae bacterium (assembly GCA_020431705.1). Taxonomy (NCBI): domain Bacteria; species Candidatus Babelota bacterium. The sequence continues at coordinate 35,997 of JAGQHQ010000006.1, read as the reverse complement.
GTGTGTGTCAATATCAAATTTTAAAAAGCCAATATTACTTCCTAAACTTGGAATAGCACATTGTGCACGAGAGAGCCAGCCTAAGCCTCTACTTGGGTGAATTGGGTGATTCTTTTTTTCTTGCCCTGCATGTAGAGCAAGCCATACATAATTACCAGGCTCAAACAATCTTGTTAAAATAGTGTTGTATTGCTGTTCAGCCAAGGTTCGTTGTGTACCATCGAGAGAAAAAACAGATGCAGATGGCATGCTTTCATAGCGTACATGGTCGCCACCAACAGTGGTACGGAAAAATATATCACGTAATAATTGATGATTCCAACTGGTCATCATACCAGTTGTGATTGAACCACCAGTATGTGTTTCGTTAACCGGGCGTGTATGATTAAACTCTTCATAACCAAGGCGGCGATGGTATGCGTCGAGTGAAAGATGAATTGGCCGGTCAAATAGCCATGGTTGTGTGACATTGAATAATACGTTTTGCTCATCCTTTGACAGTTTACCGGTTAAATTTAACCTAATACCAGTACCAAGTAAATTGCGATCGGAAATATTACCTTCAAAAGCAACACCACTCAATGGTGATTGGATTGTGTGCTCTGAACCTCCAAAACTTACTTGAATACTAGCGTTACCTGTTTTTGCTTCTTTGACCATTAAATCGAGATCGGCAATATCTTTATCTATTCGTTTAATTTTCCAGTTTACACCATCACGTTGGTCAAAGTAGCCAAGTGACTCGATGCGTGCTTTGGTAATTTCCATTTTCGAGTTGGTAATTAAACTTCCCTCATCAAGTAAAATTTGACGACGAATAATTTTATCTTTTGTCTTATGGTTGCCTTTAATATTGATTTCGTTAAGGGTGACTTGGTTGCCTAATTCTGAGTGAAAGGTAAGTGATACTGTTTTGTCTTCATCATTTGGAATAATTGATGGTTCGATATGTGCAAACAAATAACCAAGATCACCCCAAATAAATTCTAACATTTTAATGGTATCCACAATCATTTGACGTGAATATAAATAACCAGGCCGAATACCAATACGTGCAAGTAAATATTCTTCAGGCAGCACATCATTACCAGGTGCGTTGATTCGTTTGATTGTATATAAGTCCCCTTCTTGAATAACAAATGTGATAATGAAATTACCGTATTGATCCATATTTTGTTTTATATCAATAATATGCGCGTTTAAAAAACCTTGGTTTTGGTAAAACTGTTCAATCATATGCTTATCAGCTTCAAGGCGATCTGGTTGGTATATGCCTGTTTTATCTAACATAGAACCAATCCAGTCTTCATGGGTAAAGAGAATGCTACGTAATTCTTTACTGCGTATATGTTCGTTACCTTCAAATAAAATGCGCTTAACTAATGAGCGATTATTTTCTTTAATGGTAAAGATGGCCTGTGCTTTATTTTGTTTATCTATTTCCATACGTGCGTCGATAACAACACGGTGAAATCCTTTGTCTAAGTATAATCGTTTGATAGCACGGATGAATTTTTTGAGTTCTTGCTCGTCGAGTCCACGCATATCATCAAAATTAATTTTTTTACGAATATCTTTTTCCGAAATGGCACTGTTACCACGAAAAATAACTTCTTTTATAAGTGTTTTTTCTTCTACGAAGATGTAAATAATGATTTCATCAGTACCTATGTGTTCTGCTTGAATTGTAATATTTCTCAGGCGACCTAACTTATATAGATTTTTGATGCTTGGTCCGGTTTTTCTTGGGTCAAACAATTCTTTTTCTTTAAATGTTAAACGGTTTGTTATTGCATCATCAGGTACTAAATTGTTTCCCATAACAATAATTTTTTTGATTCTACGTGGTGTGGCAATTGCAACATTTTGTTGTTGTGTTTGTGGCGTATTATTATCTACTGTACTATAGTTGCCCATTGAATGTGTATCAGGGACTACAAAAAGTATGCTCAAGAAAAAAAGTACTGCTGTATTTTTTTTATAACGTTTCCTGCTCATTGATGACATGTACTGCTCCTGCTTGGGAAAGCAAATATGAGAATGTAAGCTTTTTTATCACGATGTTTTATGCTATGTTGTTCCGTATGATGAAAATTACTAATACGGTAACCGGAAAACGCGAAATTTTCAAGGCCCAGCGACCGCAAAAAGTGACATTGTATGTATGTGGTGTAACACCGTATGATGCTGCGCATATTGGCCATGGCCGTTGTTATACAGCTTTTGATTTATTATATAGGTTACTTTTGTTCCTTGATTTTGAAGTGGTGTATTGTCGCAATTTTACTGATATAGATGATAAACTTCTAAATCGAGCGCACAAAGAACTTGGTGATCGACTACAATATAAAAAGATTGCCGATCGTTTTATCAAGCAGTATCACGAAGATATGAAAGCGCTTAATTGCTTATCTCCGAAGTATGAGCCTCGCGTTACTGATCATATTCCAGAAATTATATCGTTTATTTCTGGTTTAATTGAGGCAGGACATGCGTATGAATCTGATGGCGATGTGTATTTTGATATCACAAGTTTTTCTACATATGGTAAACTTTCAAAGCATAAGTTAGAAGATATTTTCGCAGGTGCACGCGTGCAAATTAATGAGAAGAAAAAAAATGTACTAGATTTTGCATTGTGGAAAAGTGAGCCAGAAGGTGAATGCTGGCAAGGTCCGTGGGGATACGGCAGACCTGGTTGGCATATTGAGTGTTCTGCGCTTGCTGCAAAGTATTTAGGTAAAACAATTGATATTCATGCCGGCGGCCTTGACTTGGTGTTTCCCCATCATGAAAACGAAATTGCTCAATCAGAAGCATTACACAAAAAAACGTTTGCTAACTATTGGATGCATAACGGTTTAGTTCGAGTGAATGAAGAAAAGATGTCTAAATCGCTAGGCAATTTTTTTACTTTGCAAGATGTATTTAAACAATTTGATCCAATAGTTGTCCGCTATTATTTATTACAGCATCACTATCGTGGGCCAATGGACTTTTCCTTTGATGATATTAAAGGTTTTGAAAAAAGCTATCGCCGATTAGTGCGAGTGTTTGAACAATGTGATGTATTTATGCAGATTAAGAAAGAGGAGCTACAACAAATAATTCTTATACAAAGTATGCTTGCATGTTTAAAAGATGATCTTAACACATCAGGTATGTTTGGTATTTTGTTTGAAAATCTCGATAAAATACAACAGGATAAAAAAACTTTGTGTGCAATAAAACAGTTTTTGCAGCATGTACTCGGTCTAACACTAGAACCTTTGCCAGAAAAAATGATTAAGCTAACACCAGAAATAGAAGCGCTTATTGAAGAACGAAAAAAAACACGAGCCGAGAAAAACTGGGCCCGTGCTGATGAAATTCGTGACAAGCTACGTGAGCTTGGTGTTGATGTACAAGATAAAAAAAGTTAGCCAAAATATGTTTCTAATTTTGTTTTTAGATCATCTTTGCTCATGTAGCCAGTTTCTTTTGCTTTAACCTCTCCATCATTGATAAATATAAAAGTTGGTACTGAGCTGACACCATATTCAATAGAAATTTCTCGCGCCTCATCAACATTCAGTTTTGCAAACTTATACTTATCTTTAAGTTCAGTTGCGAGTTCTGCAAAAATAGGTTCCATTTGCTGGCATGGTCCACACCATGTTGCGTAAATTTCAAGTACAATAGGGCTGGTAACATCTTTGATTTCTTTATGAATATTTTCGTTGGTAATTGTTACTACCATGTATATTTCCTCTTAATCTTGGGAGTTTTTTATGTCTTATATCACAACAAGAATATCATATGTAATTAGAGTCAGACAACTATTGTGTAGTAATGTGCATAATAATTATCTCTTGTCTACTGGGCATGATGGTGTAGTAGGGCATTGCTTACCTTGCTGAGTTTCGCTTTCGCGTGAGGTAAAACCAGTAATTTGTATGTTTTTAATTGCAGGTAATGGAATATCTTTTTCTATGGGGCCAGCGCTGTTGATTTCATCACAAATAATTTTGCGATCAACTTCTATTAAATAGCGATGTTTTGTTTTTTCTGTATTACTTGAAATAACAATAATTTCGACATATTCAAGCTTCCGCATTCGTTTTTCTGGCTGAAAGCTCCAGATTGTCTCAGGCTCTGGCACTATGATTTTATCAATTTCAGATAAATCAATACGCGTTACGATTCCTTCTTTGGGATTTTTTTCTAGTTTTCCTTTTTTTGTTTTTTTATCGGGTGCATCATAAACTGGTATTTGTTTATACAGACGCGCAATAGAAATATTTTCTACGCTAATTTTTTCATTGTTTTGTGTCGTTATAATTCCTTTAAAATTAATTGCCTGCTTTTTTCTGCCTTCAACGCTCGTGCTTTGCTCGCTCCAATTGATGCATACTATAAAAATGGTGAAAATGAAGGATACGTGATAGACATGTCTCATATACTCTCCTACATAACTATTTTTTTGAGTTAATATGTATCACTTTACAGAAGTTGTATTGCTGGTGCAAGAACTGGCTGGACAACTCTTATTGCTAGAGCTATGGTAATATCGGTGTGTCTATGTGTTTGCTTAAAAAGGCAGTATACGGAAAGGAAAAGTAATGAGGTGTCATTTTGCAACATTATTATTTTTTATAAGTTGTGTTATTTTATTTCCTGAAATTCTCTATTCTCGTTCAAAAAAGCATAAAAGATGTATCAGAACTTGCTCTCGGCAATCGCAAGATACTAAAAAATATTGGCATGCATCAAAAGAAAGTGAACTTAATCGATTGATGGATGAAGGGGTTGTAGAAGTTGCGGATACTCAGGGGTTTGAGCATACTTCTAACGAATATGAAGATGGTATTCAAGAACAACCAGAAGGTACAGAAGAAAATGATCAGCAAGAGTTTGTAGACGAAATGGAACCAAAGGTTCTAGATAGGGAGCAAGAACCAGTTGATTTAGGAGAGCAAGATGAGCCTTCAGTTGAGTCTGTACGGGAGCAAAAAGAGAAGCCAACGGTTGATGATAAAGTGTTAGAAGAATCTGTTGGCGATGTGTCAGAACAATCATATCAAGATGACTCTGATGATCCAGATGCTGTTAATTTGCAAACAAAACGTGAACAAGTAATGGCATTGATAGAAAAAGGTGAAAAATATCTTAAAGAGCATCAGCCATATGAAGCGTTTAATATGTTTACGCACAACAAAGATTTTATTAAGGGTGAAATCTATTTATTTGTGTTAGATCGTGATGGAACGTGGCTTGCGCATGGGCAGCGTAGTGATTTAATTTGGCAAAATGCAGTAAATATGCGTGATACATTCGGTTCTCCTTTTGTAAAAGTAATGCTAAAAAAAGCACATCGTGGTGGCGGATGGGTTACGTATCAATGGCGTGGTGCAACTAAAATTTCATACGTAAAAGAAGTGAACGTAAAGGGTAGAACCTTTGTTATTGGGGCGGGATATTATCCACATTCAAAAGCTGATGCAGTTGTTAGTTTGGTTAAAGGTGCAGTTGCAATGTTCAAGCAAGCGATGAAAAATAGAGGAACTAAAGAAGAAGCGTTTAGCGCGTTGAGTTATCCACTCGGGCGCTTTATTTTTGGTGATTTATATTTATATGCGCTTGACTTTAAAGGTATTCATATGGCTCATGGTGATAGGCCAGGCTTGATTGGTACTAATGCTATCAACTATAAAGATGCTACTGGTAAATTGGTTAATCAGGAAATTATTAATAAGCTTAAGGAGGGTGCTGATGGTGTTTGGATTGAATATATTTCAAAAAATGCACCAAAGCGTTCCTATGCAGAAAAGGTTACTGACAGTGCTGGTAACGAGTATTTCATTGCCTGTGGGTACTATCCGGATGCCAATCGCAAACAATTAGTTGAGCTTGTTCGTCGTGGCTATGAATACATGAAAGGCCATGGAGAGAGTCTGGCTGTAAGTGAGTTTACTGATAAAAAGATAGGAACATTTAGATACGGCGATCTGTATTTAATTATTTTTGATATGAAAGGAGAAGTGGTAGCACATGGTGGTAATGCCGACTTTGTTGGACAAAACTTTTATAATATACAAGATCAAGATGGACGTTATTATGTTCGTGAAATAATAGAGCAAGCAAAAAAGCAACGCCTTAAATCAGCATCTGGTGAGGCCGATGGTGCATGGGTGAACTATAAAATAAAGAATTCTTTTGTTTCAGCGTATGTTAAACCAATACGACTTGGCCTAAAAGAATATGTAATTGTTGGTGGTCTTTTTCCTATTACCAAAAAAGAAACGACGGTATTGTTAGTGCATAGTGGTGCGGGTTTTTTGAGAACAGAAACGGAGAAGAAAGCATTTGCTGCATTTATAGAAACAAATGGTAAATTTATTCAAGGTGATCTTGGCATATTTGTTTATGCCTTTAATGGTATTTGTTTAGCTAATGCAGATAATAATAGTTTTATTTGGCGTAATATGCTGGATGCAAAAGATGATAAAAACATGCCGTATGTACAGGTGCTTATAAATACGGTCAGACAAGGCTCTGGTAAAGTTACATATACTATTAATGGTATTCAGCGTATTGTATTTATTGAACGAGTCGATAAAGGTGAACGTTCATATGTTGTTGGTTCTGGCTATTTTAAATGATATATCTATAAGGTATTTTTATGTAATATAACAGTTAGCTATGATAGAACTGGCCGTGCATAGTAAATGGTATATGATGTTCAACTGATGCGCGTGCAAGTTCTTTCATTGTTTTTGCGTTAAGAACAAGCAAGAACGACTGTTTTTTATGCGCATCAAGTACAACTGAAAGTAATATACCATCATCCTCTTCTTTTGCACCAGGTTTTGCTACAAAAATAGGTTCTGTTGTATAGCACCCTGCTTGATGCCAGTGGCAATGTGATTTCTTATGTGCATCTATTTTTATAATACTGTCGGCAAAGCTGTCTTGATTTTCGTGGCTAGTGCCATATGCATAACGATATGCGCAACCATTACACTTGTCGTTAATCCGTGGCATTTCTATATTTTCTTCTGATATTGTTTTTCTATCTACGCTTTTGCCTCCAAGATTGATTACAAAACGTTCAAATTTTGCGCGTGGAAAGCTACAACGTTTTTTGTCGCACAAATTATTAAAATGATATGCGTTGATTACTGATGTATCTTGATAAGTAGGAATATCAAGTGTGATAGTTTCTTTATTATCAAATGCATTGATATGGTGAAGAGAGAAAAACGCATCTGTTTTGTAATCACCAATTTTTTTTCCGCTGTTCTTATCAATAACGATAAATCGTGTTCCTTTGTTGGGCTCCCATTTAAAATATTCTAGAAATGTTTTCTTACCAAAAAGAAGATCTATAGGTTTGATGGTAAAGGGTACTTCAGTTAATACAACATAATTATCTGTTGAAGCAAAGCTATGCATATATCCAGGACGTTTAACCGAGATAGATGCTAATTTTTTTCTTGTTATGCTTTTTTTGTCCATCGTATAAATGACGTATGAACTTGTATTTCCGTAGGAAATAAAATAGTTGTACCATTGTTGTTTTTTTGAGTCAAATTGTGGGTGTGCGCAACAAAAGTGACCACCGAGTTTGTCTTTAAACTTTAATGACTCTATGGTTTTAAGGGTATTTGGATCAAAGGCAAGCGGCGTTGGTGTTTCTGTAACTGCAACGCAATGGTCACCATATTTTAAAATATTTACGTTAACATTGTCATAAAGTTGTTTTGGCGTAGAAAAGGATGAAGCTAAACGTCCAATAAATGACTTACCTTTATTGATTTGCGGAGGTTCTAAAATTCCTGTTTTTTTCGCTTTTTTATAATAATGACTTTTCAGTAATTTGTTGCTGTAGGATACTTTACCTTTTTTGATTTCAAAGCGATGTGCCATAGAAAATCCATCGAGCCAATGGTCTGCTTGAGAAACTTCACTGTTATTATCGTTATCTTTTATTTCAAATTTACCAGGGCCAACTCGCAAAAGAGTTCCAGAAAGCCATGTTGGTATTTTTCCTTGTATTGTTAGTTCTTTATTTTTTGATTTTTCATTGAGTGTAGTAAAGCCTATAGAGAATGGCATAGTGTCTATATTAGTGAAACTATGCTTGTGGGTATGTTTTTTTATTACAACAAAACTTTGAAAAATACTCGAAATAGGTGTATCAACGTAAATGAAGATACCGGCAGCGATAGCCCCAAAAAGGGTGCTAATAATAATTATAGGTTTTTTCATAAGTATTGCCTCCCTTAGGCAGGGTAAAAAAATAATGCTAAATTGTTAATTTTTAATATACCGAAATCTGAAGCTTCTGTCCATAAACTATGGCGTCGGATACCTATTTAAGGTTATTTAAAGGGGTTTTTGTTGTGAATAGCTATCCTCTCGGGCTTACAGCAAACATTTTCAATTTGACAATGTTGTTTTAAGCTAATGTAAGTTGATATGAAGAACTGTTTTTAGCTAATAACAGAGCTTGCTACAATAGATGGCTAGTTTGTAAGTTTTATGATTTTTAGCTGCTAAAGTTTCCTTTTAGAGCGATATATCGTAAAAAGCGCCTTCAGATAGCTTTTATGAATGTTGATGCCATTTGGATTTTTTTTTAATTGATGTTGACAAATGTTTTCTATTTGATAAAATAATAATAAGTAAAAATGGTAAGTTTATAGGGGGGCAATAATATGAAAAAGTTAATGACAGTTATATTCGTGTTTTCAGTGTTCTCTTATACTAGTTCAGAGGCAAACTGGCGTAGAATTTTGTGGGGCTCTGCAGCGGAACAAATAGTATCTAGAGCCTGGTCGTTTACCAAAATAACATCATGTACATCTCATTTGTTTGATTTTGCTACAGATGCGGCTCTTACAGTTTGTGGATTTGGATATTCGTATTATTCTTTTGATCGTTCTAGTAAAAATGAAGATGATCCTTATTTTAAGGCTCTTGGTATTCTTGCAATGTTAACGGCTTTTAAAGGCTCAAAAGGTTTATTGAAATCATTTGTAAAATTAAGAAAATGCTACAATGGTACTGGACGAGCTACTAGAAAATTTACTTATAAAAGAGTTCGAAGATTTTAAATTTAAACAAGCTGTTAAAATAGAACTGTAATATCGAACTAGTGAATTAATATTAAGTTTTGAGAACCCCACAAATCATTATTATGATGTAGGGTTCTTTTACTTATTGCAGATGAGCTCGTAACATCCATGCCATTTTTTCGTGTTTTTCAAGTAAATCTGTTAAGAAATTATTGGTACCCATATCATTAAATTCGTCAGCAGCACGTTGCAAATCAATACGTAACTGACGGATAATTGCTTCATGATTGTTTAATAAATCCTGCACCATTTCTTTTTCAGAGAGTAATTGATCAACTTGTTCTGTAAGTGAACTAAGTCGGCTGAATTCTTGTAACGTTCCAATAGCATGTTGATTGAGGGCTTTGATGCGTTCGGCAATTGAATCGATTATTTTAAGTAGTATTTCGTATTGATCACCAAAAAAGGTGTGTAAGCTACCAAAATGTACACCCTTAATATTCCAATGATAGTTGAGTGTTTTCGTGTATAAAACATATTCATTAGCCAATAATGCATTGAGTATTTGAGCTGATCCACTACATTGTTTATCAGTTAAACCAGTATTTAGTTGTATAATTTTTTCTGATTGAGCAATAGCAATGTTGTATATGAATATTAGTGCGGATGCTATACCTATATATTTTCTATGTTTCATTGATTTTTTCCTTTTTTTTGCTTACGCAGCGAATTTTCTTTTGTTAATGAGCTACAAAAGTTATAAACTGCCACCCTATCCTTTTTTCTAATAGTATTATTATATCTAAAAATATTAGGTTAACACCATAGTTTAGTGTAAAAATTGTATTAATATTTGATAAGTTAAGCTAGTAAAAGAATCCTGATAGCCAGACATAGAGGTTGATTCCAATTAAAATATTGAATGGCAATGTTGCGCCCAGAGAGTAGGTAAGAGCAAGTGGAATATTGTCATTTGGATAACTTGCTTCAAGCGAGGCGGGAACGGCAATATATGAAGCGCTTGCAGCTAACGTCATCAATAAGATACAGCCGCCTTGACTGAGGCCAATTAACTTTGCAAAGAATAGTCCAAGTATTGCCCCAGCAAGACAGAGAATGATGCTAGTGAAAATAATCTCTTTCAAATGTTTTTTTATTTCTGGGAGTTTTTTTCCGACGATTGTACCCATTTGAAGTAAAAAGAAAGCAAGTACACCTTTAAATAAATCAAAGAAGAGCGGAGCAATGCTGTTAGCACCATGTTGTCCCATGAGTAGGCCGATAACAATACTAGTAATAAGTGCAAAAATGCTTTTTGATTTAAGTGATGCAATAAGTGGCTCAAAAATACTATGTTTTTCTTGTTCGCCGTATTCAAGTAAAAGGGCGGCAACAATAATTGCAGGAAACTCTAATAAGGCAACAAAGAGTGGCATATATGGCTCATACAAAATACCGGCAGAGTTTACAATTGATGTTGCAACCGCGTAGGTACCAACACTGACTGATCCATAATGTGCTGCGATAACAATAACATCGCGATGAGGATGCTTGGTTAGAAGTTTTAATATAAAAAGTGCAATGCTAATGCAGGCAAGTCCAAGAAGAATAACTGCTATAGATTGCATAATCACGGTTGTACTCATCCAGTGAGCTAGCTCATATCCGCCTTTTAAACCAATTGCTATTAATAGATATAAACTTATTGTGTCGTACATTGCCTTTGGTAGGTGTAAGCTTGCGCCCCAGACGGAAGAGATAATGCCAATAATAAAGAAATAAACAATAGGATCAAAAAACATAATAGTACTCAGATGGTTTTAAGTGGATATTTTCAGATGACATGAGCTTCCATTATAGTACATGTAACACAATTGGTGAACTATTTACTATTGGTTTGGATTCTAAAGAATTAAAAGTGCTTTTACTAAAGAATATAAACCAAAGGCGGTGATAAAAATACTAGAGGTCTTGTTTGTGTATCTGAGCATTGTGATACTAAATTTTTTTCGTAGAAGTGTAACGATATTACATAATAAGATCCACCATGCAGTCGAGCCTAAAAAAACACCGAGAACAAAAACGAGAGCACTCAGATAATCAGAATTTGCTGTACCAATGCCGAGTCCAGCAAACAGGCTAATAAAAGATAAAATAGTTGTTGGATTTGTCAAAGTAAGTAGTACTGTGCTTGCATAAATTACAGGCAAACTTTCTGTTGATGATGTAACGTTACTGCTATTAACTGAACTAAGAAATGCTTTAACACCTAAGTAACACAAAAATAATCCACCAAAAAACTGTAAATAGGTTTGATAATCAAATAAAAGTTGAGTAATAAAAGTCATACTAAAGCCCGCGATACAACCAAATAATGCATCTGCTGTCGCAGCGCCAAGACCGGTAGCAAGACCTGGCCAAAAACCACGCGCCAATGTATTGCGAATACACAAAATACCTATGGGACCGACAATCATTGCAATTAAGAAACCAAAAGTAAGACCTTTGTATAATAAAAGAATCATTATTTTTAAATTTTTTTTATCACAGATAGTTTATATAAATAATTGATTAACTATACGAAATTAATTTATGGGTAAAGTATGGTGCCGGGGGCCGGACTCGAACCGGCATGGTATCGCTACCGCGGGATTTTGAGTCCCGTGCGTCTGCCAATTTCGCCACCCCGGCGTATAATTTCAAGGTGTTTTTAATGGTAGCCAAAAAGACAGTAATCGTCAATTAAAACCGACTACTTCAGATAAACTAAATATTGGTAAGTAGATAGAGAATAGTAAAGCCGTAACTAAAAGTCCTAAAATAATCATTAAAAGTGGCTGAAAAATCTTAGTAATAAATGATAGCATATGATTAATTTTTTTTTCATGCAATTCGGCTATATTGCGTAGCATAGCACTAATATTACCAGATTTTTGTGCAATGGAAATCATGGCTATACTTTCTTGTCCAAACCATTCTTGTTGACGCGCCATTGCGTCACTTAAAGTGTTGCCTGCTGCAACGTCAGAATTGATAATATCAATGTATTTTTCAAGCGTGGTGTTGGCGACTGCTTTTTTTGCGACAGCAATCGCAGGAGCTAGCTGCATGCCGCTATTGAGTAATAACGAGAGTGCGATGGAAAAATGTACAATGGCCTTTTGCTGAGTAATCGTACCAAGCAGTGGCATATATAAAATAATCTGATCAAAAAAGTGTTTACCACTTTTATAAGCAATATTTTTTATTCCAATAAAAAGGGTCATTGTGCAACAAGCAAAAATAAGTGCGGACCAGCTGCGCAAAAAACTGCTGACTCGAATCATTATTTGCGTTATGGATGGCAACGGTTTGTTACTTGAGGCGAAAATATCAGCAAAGCGTGGGATCACGCCGATGAAAATAACGAGAAGGACGAAAGCAAAAAATAAAAGAGTAATAAATGGCATTATTGCGCCAGAGCGAAGTTGTTTATGAAATTGTTCTTTTGTATTTAAATAATGTGAAATTGAGTCTGCTATATCAGCAATAGTTCCTGATTGTTGTCCAACATTGCACATAGTTATTGTTATTGTGTCAAAAATATTGGGATAGTTTTCTAAAATCGTGTGTAATGATTTACCTTTTTGTGTTTCTTGGGCTAAAGTGAGAGCGATTTCTTGAAAACGAATATTACTCATTTGTTGACAAATTATGTGTAATGCATCGTGGACTAAGAGGCCTGAGCGGACAAGTGAAGATAGCTGCTTGAAAAACTGTATTTTTGTTTGTAGAGTAATCGCTTTGGTAAAATAACAACTAGCTGGTGAGCACGAAAGAAGTGCAATATCACGTTTGAATAACAAGCTATCTAAATGATCTTGCGAGTATGCAAATAGTCTTCCTTTTTTTATATTGCCAGCTAAATTTACACCACGCCATTTAAAATACGGCATAATAATACTCCTTTTTAGGATTGGAACAAACCTAATTGTTTTTCAATACCAAATATACGCAATAGGCTGTCATAGCTAATATTATGCTCTAGCTTAATTCTTTTTTTTCTACTCGTTTGTCCATAAATAATGGTTACTTCTTTCTGTGATATTTTTAACTGTTTGGCAATGATTTTTACAAGCTCTTGATTGGCCTTGCCATTTTCTGGAGGATTGTTTAAGTAACATTTTAATTGGCCTGCAGAATCAAGCAACCATTTGTTTCTACCGGAGCTGGGAATTACCTTCACGTCAAAAATGAGTGCCATAAAAACCCTTTATTTTAGTTTATGTAGTAGCAGGCATTATAGACATAGCAGTATACCATATTTATTCATGACAAATCATGTTGGTAAGCTCAAATACCAGGTTTGGACTTGCACAATCAGCATAAATACTTTATCCTTTTTACATCATAAGTGCCTTGAAATTATACAAATTGTGTGTTTTGTAGTGGAGAGATGGCTGAGTGGTCTAAAGCGCTTGCCTGCTAAGCAAGAGTCTGGGAAACCGGGCACGAGGGTTCGAATCCCTCTCTCTCCACCAGTCTATTCTTAGATTTTTTTTTGGCCGGGCACTCTTTGTCTGGCTTTGATGACTTGGTATTGAATAAATTTTATAAGTAGTTAGACGCAAATCTGTCGGTATGAGAAATTGATTTTTTACGTCTTACAAGTATAATAAAAGCACGTTGAAATAGATTGTTGGCGCCCGTAGCTCAATTGGATAGAGCGTCAGACTACGGATCTGAAGGTTGAGGGTTCGACTCCTTCCGGGCGCACCATGTTGAAATATTTTTCTCAATGGAGAGGTGGCAGAGCGGTCGAATGCGGCGGTCTTGAAAACCGTTAAACCGTGAGAACGGTTTCGAGGGTTCGAATCCCTCCCTCTCCTCCAGAAACGAATTACTTTTCATTCATTTTGCTTTCTTGTACATTTTATTTAGCTATTAAACATTAAAGTTGTATTTTATCAAGAAAGTTCTGATTATGATTACCGTGAAACCTTGTATTTTTTGCCGAATTATTAAAAAAGAGTTGCCATCAAAGATTGTTCTAGAAAATGATGATGTAATGGTGATTGAAGACATTGCATCCAAAGCGCCAGTGCATTATTTAATTTTTCCTAAAAAACACATCAAAGATTTTATATCACTTCAAGCGGGTGATAGCGGTGTTCTTGCTGCTGTTGTCCAGGCAGTGAAAAAGTGTGCTAAAAAACTTTCTGGGTCACAATCATTTCAGTTAGTTACTAATAACGGACAAGATGCTGGGCAAAGCGTATTTCATTTACATTTTCATTTTTTGTCTGGCAAAAAAGTTATTGGTCTTTAATACAGAGTATTGGTAATGTCCAAGACAATACTTAAATATTTTTTTGGTATAGTAGTTTTTAGCGTACTTGTATTGGTAGGTATAGCAGCTTTGATTGTTGCAAAATTATGTTATCGGTCAGTTGTTGCTCAAGACAAAAATCAAAAATGGCAGAAGCAATCGGCAAAGCTTGTAAACAAATATGGTGCGAAACATATTTCCTTGATTACTGATGATGGCGTTTTACTTTCAACTGTTTTAATTGAAAGAGAGAATGCAGAACACATATTTATTTTGTGTCATGGCTATCGAGAAAATAAAGAAAAAATGCGGCGCTTTGTAAAACTATTTGACCGCGACACGATTGTTCTTTTTGACTTTCGTGCGCATGGTGCAAGTGGCGGTGAATTTACAACATTTGGTTATCATGAAAAGTATGATATTAAGGCTATAGTAGATTTTTTACGTACATATAAATCAACGGAATGTCTACCATTAGTTGGCCTTGGTCGCTCTATGGGTGGTGCAACACTGCTTGCAGCTGCTGCGGGTGGTCTTAAGTTTGACGCATTGATTATTGATTCTTCTTTTGCAAATCTGCATAAACAAGTTGAGCATGTTTTTACTCATAAAACTGGATTGCCAAAGATTCCCTTCATGTTTTTTACACCACATTGGTTTGAGTATTTAAGTGGAAGTAGTATTGCAGATATTAATCCGGAAGAGTATTCACGCACTATAACATGTCCGGTTTTGGTAATTCATTCACCACATGATACGTTTACGCCCGTTGAACACGGACGTAAAATATACCAAAATCTAGCAAGTTCAAGACATATTTGGCTTGTTGATAATGCGAAACATGCGCAAAGTGGCAAGAAATATCCACGGATATATAAGAAAAAAGTTGAAGAGTTTCTTATGCTATACGGTATTTAATTGTTTTTTATATTATGGAATTGGTTCTTCTCGTTCTTTATTAGTACTGCTAAGTTCGTCTTGATAGAATAAGTAGAGGCCAAGAAATACAATAGCTGCTGAGATATAAAAATGCCAGGTTACTGATTCTTCTAAGAAAAACCAACCGTAAAATGCCGTGAACAATGGGCCCATGAATCCAGCAAAAGAAACAAATGTTGCGGTGTAGTAGCGAAGTAGGTGACCATATAAATTAAAGCAAATGATATTACTAATAATAATTACACCAGTGAGATAGCCAAGAAATGGCATAACGTCAGACACCGGTGCAAAACCGTCCCAAAAAACAGATGTAATTAAGCTGAGAAGGCCGCCTGCTGTCATAGTGATACCGTTAACCATAGGGGGTTCGTAACTTTTATCCTTAACTAGTTTTCGCATCACAATCCAACTGTAGCTGTGTAGGGCAACTGAACCAATGACAGCAATTTCATACCACGATAGAAAGAAAAATTCACCAGCAGCTTGTTCTGTGGATGATGTGTTGAGAAGAATTGGTATAAAACCACAGAAACCAATTATGAGACCTAACCATTGTTTGCTAGTTATTACTTCCTTAAAAAATAAGTATGAATATAATGAAGCAAAAAATGGTGAAAGATTGTAAATAAAGCATGTTTTTGTTGCAGTGAGTTCACTTAATGCCCAGAAGCGAAGAATATAGGCCATATAAATACCGCAAAATATAATTTGTGCATAGTAAAAAATATGTTTACGCTTAAATTTAAATTCAGCATGGGTATGAAAATATTGATATGCAAGTAAAACAAGCCCAGCCAAAAACATTCGAGATCCGGCTAAAAAAAGTGGGGTTGTGTAATGTAAAAGCACTTTTCCCATCGGGAATGAGGCACCAAAAAGTGCATAAAGTAAAATTATTAATATCATATTATTGTTAAGTATCAAGTACTGTTTTAAAAAATTCAAGCACTTTTTCTTGATATACGTATTTATGTTTTAAATGGTTGCATGCGTGAGTTGAATATTCGATCCACCAACAGCTGCCTTTTAAAGCAGTACTTGCAAGTCTTATTGCATGTTCAATGGAAACGTAACGATCATTATACGCATGTATAAAAAAGATAGGACATTTAATTTTTCCAATCTTATCAAATAGATTAGTCTGCTTGTCGTTTTTTTGCAAGTATGATCGTATAAAATAGGTTGTAATATTAATAATTTTTGAAAAAATATAGTATGTTATCCGATATGGATACTTTTTTTGTACTGATTTTTTTGAATCATTTTGATAGCAAGTAGTAAAAAATGGTGGTAATACGTGCTGTTTTGTGTGATATGATAAAATATGAATGGTGTCACTAATAGAACCAAATCCGCTATCAAAAATTAAACCTTTAATTGCATATTTTTCTAAAGATGCTTTTTCTTGTATATATAATAATGCATGTACTGCATTAAAAGCTCCAGAGCACAATCCAATAATGATTGTTTTAATCGGAGCAATTTTGTGTATGTATTTAATGGCTCCAACAATATCTTGATAGTCATTAAGCCCATAATTATGTATATTAGACCAGAATGTACCGTTACTTTGTCCATGCCCACGTGCATCAAAAAACAAGATATTGCAATTTTGGGGGAATATTCTAAAAAAAGTAGCCATACTCTCTTTGAGGCCGGGATAAAATCCTGCGCAGCAAACTATGTTACAAAGAGCTTGCTGATGTATTTTTAATAATCCAGATAGTTGCACGTTATCTTCAGTAGAAAACATTACCTCTAGGAAATTATGTTTATCAACAAGTGTGTTTTTTACTCGTTTTGATTGACGTAAAAATTTTGTATCAAAAAATGGATCAGTTTCCCAATATGTGTTGATGAGTGAATGAGATAAAAAGATGATTGTTAGTAGTGTATATGTTACATATTTCATGTTAGTAGAGTATAATACTTTTCTTGCGCAACTTTAGCAATCTGCTACAGTTTTAAACGCATGTCGCAAAAAAGCCTCTACTACAAGGAGATGTTGCTTTGATGTTGTTACTCAGTATTATACTTTCAGTTTTTTCTACAGCGGTTATGGGCTATATCTCGATGGCCGTACCAATTGGACCTTGGATCGCGCCGATGCTTGTACTAATAGCATCACTTTTTTTTAGACTTTTGACGATAAAAAATGATACTAACAAAAAAATAGCACTTGTTGTGTCCTCAGCTTCAATTGGTGGTATTTTGGCGACCGCGTGTGGTTTTTCTTTTCCTACACTGTTCTTTTTAGATCCAGAATTATTTAATTCGTGGTTAGTACAGCCAGTTTATTTTGTAACTGTGATGGCAGGTCTTGCGTTTACTGCAGGTTGGTTTGGGGTATGGGTAGCAAACGTTATTGAAGAGCGTTTAATTGTGCAAGAAAATTATGAATTTCCTATTGGGCAGGTGATTTATAAAATGATTGAAGCGCAACAGCAAGCTCGCAAATCATTAGAGCTTGCAATAGGTTTTGTTGGTGCCATGTTGTTTTCTTTTTTTCAAAGTGGCCTTGCGTATTTAAAGTATACGTGCCATATTCCACGTTTTTTAGTTTTAGTGCCGCGTATGCGATTTGGCGTCTTGCATATTCCATTGACTCAAGTTGATTTTGCGATTTTCCCGATGCTTTTGGCTATAGGGTTTATTGCAGGACATTTAATTACTGTGCCGCTTTTTGTTGGTGCGTTTGCAAAAATATTTGTAACAGGCCCACTAAATATATGGTTTTTTTCATGGATAAGCTCTGTGGAATTTTTGTTAGCATTTTGTAGTGGTATGGTGATCGCTGGGGCAGTTGTTGGTTTTATTAAAACACCAAAGATGTTTTTAAAAAAAGTGAAAAAATTTCTTGATAAGAAAAATAATCAAAATGACATAAATGTGTGCAATGATGTGGGTATGTGTAGTTCAATGTTATTTTCTGGACTAACTAAGGAATGTGCTCTAGAACTAATTTTATTACTTGCGGTATGTGTTGTATTTTTAACCTATTTTGATTTTTCATTGCTTACGCAATTGTATTTATTGTTTTTTACGTTTATGTGCACGTATCAAGTTGCGGTTATTGCGGGTAAAATAGGGCTGGCTCAACTTGGACGATTTGCAACGTTTGTAATGGTGCCAGCAATGTTTTTGTTTAATCTTGATTTTGTACAGATTGTTTTTATTTCAACATTTGTGCAGATTGCTGGCGGTGTGTGTGCTGATGTTTTATTTAGCAGAAAGTTGGGTGTTCTTGCTAATCTTAATCATAGGAAATTACAGTGTTATCAGTATCTAGGGTTGCTTGTGAGTGTACTGGCTATAGGTATTGTTTTTTGTGTTTTAATTAAACATTTTGGTTTAGGTTCTGCAGAGCTATTTGCGCAAAAAGCATTCGCACGGCGACTTTTGATCGATGTTAAGAGTTTTAATGTGTATGTTTTACTGCTTGGTTTTATGTTTGGGTGGTTATTAAAGTTTATTAGAATTCATCCAATGTTGGTTCTTGGTGGTTTGTTAATGCCAACAGCAATTTCTCTTGGTCTTGTGCTTGGTGGTGTTCTTACGCTTTTTTATAAAGAAAAAGAAGAGGTAGTTCCGTTTTGGTCTGGTGTATTTGCAGGAAATTCTGTCTGGATGTTGATTAAAGCATTTATGGGTTAAAAATTTCAATGACAGTATTCTTTTTGTTTTAACTTCGTTTTTTTGACTAAAAAATTTTCTATTGTAACCTCTCCTCAAAGAGGAGTATTTGTCTTTTTTGGCCAAATATATAACTGATTTGTTTTTATTTGAGGTAGTACATGAGGCACTATCGCTATCTTTTCTTTTTTCTTTTTGTATATCTGTATATTACCTCTACCTTTGCTGTAGTAATTGGGGACATGAACAGTATTACGGTAGAAAAAGCAGTATATTTCCCATCAAAAGATACTAATAATATCCTTTCTGGTTTTGGGGTTCTTCAAAATGGTTTTACACTTGAGGATATGAATACAACCTGTAGTCTGGGGCTTTATTTTCCGGTATCTGGAACAATTGCTTTAAATGGTGGCAGTTTGTATTTGACTCAAGATTTGCTTCTGCGCGGTCCAGTTAGATTTGGGGCAGGCTATATCAATGGTAATAACTTTGCTATTGAATTTCCAACAAATGCTTCTGTGTTTGAATTTCCGGCTAGTGAATATTCAAAGCAATTAAATTTAGTTGCAACAGCTACTTTTACTGGATCAAACATTGTAATGGATTGGTCTTATGATGGTTCATATCTTGCAATTTCAGAGAATGTCGTCAATGAAGGAGTTACCCTTAAGATTTTTTCTGTGGAAGATAACAAACTTTCTTTGGTTGTCTCTAAAAAAATTGATTGTCCAAATGGTATACAAGTTCTTTGTTGGCATCCATCTGAATATATTTTTGTCTTGTCAGAGCATGAATGTTCAATACTAAGAGTCATTTCATTTGATTCTATTAAAAAATGCTTGAATGAGTACGTGCGTATAGATAGTGATGTAACGAGTGGGCTTTCTTGGTCTTCTGATGGCAAGTATTTAGCAGCAAGTAGTTCAGTTATTGCTGAAAACAAAAATAAATGTGGTGTTAGGATATATAAATGGGAAAATTCTCGTCTTGTTTCGATCGGATATGCCTTGATGAAAAAAGGATTTTTTCCATTAAAAAACATGATTTCTTGGGATCACACAAATACTTATGTTGTTGTTGCTGGATATGATAAAAAAAATCAGTGTATTGTATCAATTTTAAACATTGGTAAAGATGGTATTACCTCAGATTTGCTTCTTGAAGCAAAACGGCAGATAACTGCCCTTGCGTGGCATACTGAGCGCCCATTACTTGTTGTTGGTTTTTCTGATATTAAAACAAAAGGAATCTTATATTATTTCGATGCTGAAAGTAGTCGGTTGATAGAAGAACTTCCATTTACCTCACTGAAAATAGATGGACTTTATAATGCTATCTGGTCGAAAGACGGTTCATTTTTTGTAAGTTTAGTGAGTAGCAAAAAAAACTTACATGGGCCATATGTATTTGCAATATCGCAGTCAAGAAATGAGATTACAATTATTGCAAAAAATCATTTTATGCAAGAAATAAAAACGCTTACCAGTGTTAAAGCACAGGACCGTTTTTCTGTGTTAGATAAAAATGGAAAACTATATGTTTTTGAAATTGCTCCAGCAAGGTTTGTTGTTGAAGATGCAAAATTATTTTTTAGGACAGATGTTTTTCTTGAAGTTCCTATTATTTTTTATGGGCATTGTATTTTAAATGGTGGTGGTAACATTTTTGACTTGGGCTGTAAAGGTGCTATTCAAGTTGGAGAAAATAGCAAATTAGTTTTAGAAAATGCAATTCTTACAGGTGTTGCTCAAACAAATATAAAATGTCTGAGTGATACTGGTGTTTTAGTTTTACGTGATTTGATGTGGTTGCAAGATAATGATTTTACATTCTCTACGGGGAAATTGTGTATTAAAAACAGAGTTACTATGGAGGGCAATAGTATTTTTGCTTATTGTTCAAATCAAAGGAGTCTTATTTTGCCAAGATCAAGTTTAATACTTGATGGGGGGATCACTTTTAGCTATGATCCGACTTGTCTTTCTCGTTGTGATTTATTAGGGATGGCAGATAGCTCTTCGCAGTTAATTTTGCATGGAGCAACTCTCCATTCATCTGCTCAAAAATTATTACTAAAAAATGGAAGTTTAAAAGTAAAGACAGATTCAACTTTTTCATCAAATAATAGTGGCATTGAAGATGGTATAGTTATTGGTACTGGTGTACAAGGTGAAGATTGTACATGTACTATTGCAAGCGGGGCATTATTATTGTTGAAAAAGGGAATATTGAATTACAACAATATTTCTGCTGATTCATGGCGTATGGTAAGTAGTGGGTCAGTATTAAAATTAGGTTCTGCTGCAGAGCTTTGTTTACTACAGTCTCTTGATCTTGGCTTAGGTATGGCAATACTTTCTAAGAATGCAATATTACGTCGAATGGCAGGGAGAGAGCTTTTGGGTGGAGTACACGCTTTGGGTACTGTTATGTTTGATTGAGCGTGTGTATATTATCATGTATTAAAATTATATTTGTGTCCTTGACTAAATGAGGTTTGTTGTTAGTTTTTCTTACTAGGAAGTAGAGCTCAAAAAAAGTGGTAATGTGGTAGTAATGAATAAATCTATTAGGATTTTGTTTTTTTCTTTCGTAGTGTTGTTCTCTCGTCATATTGAGGCAATTATTTATGGATCGGAGATACTTGTTTCGGTTCAACCAACAGTAACGTTTCCTAGCTCAGATAACAACAATGAAATGCGTGGATTTGCTTGGTTTCGCAATGGGTTTACGTTAGAAAATTCCAGTACAGAATGTGATTTTAATTCTGTTTTTCCTATTTCAGGAGAAGTAAATTGTAATGGTGGAACCCTCTATTTAAGTCAAGATCTTTTTTTTAATAATAAAACAATTCTTTTAGGTTTGGGATCTATTGTTAATAATGGTGCTCAGCTTATTGATTTTTGTTCTACTATTACGTATTTACCAGATGATACTGAGCGCTTTGATAATCTTGTTTTTTCTTTTGAGCATGATCTGACATTAAATACTACGGTGCATTTTAAAAATAATTGTATAATTAACGGTAAGGGGAATGCGCTTGTGTTGGGTGATGATGCAGCTCTTATTATTGATCAAGGCGCGATGCTTGAACTTAGAGATATAGAATTAAAAAATGTTTCTGGATATAAAGTGAGATGTGCAGATGATACCGCTTCTCTTGTTTTTAATAGGGTTAAATGGATACAAGATTCTCATTATACATTTAGCATGGGAAGCATTACTTTTGTTGATCAAGTTGATTGTATTGGCCAGTATCATTTTGTCTATGAAAGTTCTCGAACAAGTACTATTCGATCAAATTCGTCTTTACTTATAACCGAGGGTATGCTTTTTTGTGCTGGTAAAAGTGATAATGGTGTTGAACCACTTCACTTCGATGATCAAACATCAATACTAAGAATTGATAATGGTTCATTGATAGTTTCCTCAAATGGGATGGTGTTGACTCGTGGTGTTCTTGATTTTTATAATGCCGTTAATCTTGATATACAATCGACAAATACTCAAACGGGATTAATTTGGGGTGATGGTACCGCGGAAAACGATGTAAAGATACGTTTTAATTCTGGTGCTGTAGTAAACCATATTTCTGGTCATTTAGTTTATAATAATGGCGTATCAAACGGTATAGAATCGACATCTATAGAGTCTCGACTGGTCCGGTATTTAGGTTCTCATCTTTATATAGCTCAAGATGTAACAATGCCCTCGTTTACTATCGAGATTGCATCAATGGCCGTTGAGCAAGTGCAAGTTGCACCAGGGGTTACTGTTCTAAATAAAAACTCTCGTGCAGAGTCACCTATTGGTTTATTTCAAATAACTGCCCAACGGTATGGTGATACAGCATTATTGTTAAATGGTGATGGTACTATTTCTATTTCCACGGGAAGCTTTCCAAGAGGGATCGTGGTTAATGGAACTGGTAACAGTGTTACTGGCAATGGAGATATCGTTTCTCCAATTGTTTTCCTTTCCCCAGCAGCAGAATTATCTATTTCTATTAATGGAGAAATGCAGGGAGATGCAACTCTTAACGGTGGTTTTTTTGGTTTAGAATCAAACTTGCAGCTTGGTCCGAGTACTATTATTACTGGGCCGGGAACTGTTGATTTAACAACCTGTGGTTTATTAACAGGAAGACAAGACACAAGTTGGGAAACTGCTATAACATGGGAAGGGAATGGTGGTTTTGTTGGGTTGCAATCAAACATCAATTTGAATACAGCTTGGACCTTTAATGGAGATTGCTCAATAGATGGTCAGAGTAACACATTAACACTGGGAGACTTTGCTGAAATTATTGTTAGTCCTGATTCTATTCTTGTTCTTAAAAATATGACAATTAAATATGTTGAAGGCACAAAGATTCGTTGTCTGTCTGATACAAGTAAAATTCTTCTTGACGATGTTACATTTTTAATGAGCGACAATATAACATTTTCAATAGGAAGTCTTAAAATTTTAGATGATGTAGATTTTTCTGGTTCTTATACGTTTTCTTATGAAAGTGCGCAAACATCAACAATCGATCTTAAATCAAGATGGAATTTTTCTGACGGTGCGACACTAAAAGTAGGTAAGCTGTCTGTAGATGATGTAGAGCCGATTGTATTTGAGGGCAGTTCATCGATTCTTGGATTAGAAAATTGTACGTTATGTATAACCAATTCTGGAACGACGATAACAAAGGGTAAAATCTCATGTTCTCGCGATGTAGTTGTAGATATTCTTGCAACAACTACGCCTGAGGGTTTGATACTTGGTAACGGAACCATAGATGGTAATGCTGTTCTTGAGTTAAACGCTGGTGCAACTATTAGTATTATAAACGGTTCCTTTGTTTATGATGTGGTAGATGTAAATGGTATTAAGTCTAGCTCTCAGACTGTAAAATTTTATAGATCAAACACAAGTAACATTTATATAAAACAAGACTTATTTCTTTCGAATTTGACCGTTGAAGCTGGGCCGCTAGCAGTGTTGAATGTTGCTGATGGTAAAACACTCAGCTATGATCGGTTTGTTGCATTACAAGATGATGGTGAATTTGAAATTACTGGAAGTAGAGTAAGCTGGTTTATGAATGCTCTTACCGGTAATAGTTCTATCTTTTTAAATAAGGGGCTAATTGCTTCATACCTTGCTATTTCAGGAGCGAATAATATTTTGCAGGGAAATGGTAATTTGACAGGTCAGATTATTCTTCAAAATGCATCGTCATCATTTGATTATAGTGTTAATGGTTTTGTCAACAACCATATTATACTCTCTGGTGGAATGTTATTATTGAGTGGTAACATGAACTTAGGAAGTGGTGTTTTAATTAACGGGCCTGGTGTTGTCAATCTTGGTGCGTATAAGCTATCGATTGGATCAAAAAATACTTCTTGGATAACGGACATTTATTGGCAGGGTGAAAATGCGGAATTAGAGCTTGGTGCTAATTTATCTTTGAGTGGGACGTGGACATTAAATAACTCATGTATTATTAACGGTAAGGGTAACGAGTTAGACCTTTCTGGCGGGGGTAGTATTGAGATTACTGGCGGTTCAACTATACAATTTAAAGATATAACATTAAATGGTTTAAGTAGTAGTAATATTCGATGTCTAGATGACTCTTCATCTATTCAACTGAATAATGTTGAATTGGTTCAGAATGGCGATTTTACTTTTGATACCGGTAGTATTTCATTTGAGAATAATGTTTCGATAATGGGAACGCATACATTTTCATATGAATCGTCTCAAACAAGTACTATTGAATCGGATTCTGGGTTGTTTATCACAGAAGGTTTGCATCTTCGTATTGGGCGACACAATCCTGCTAATGCTATTGAACCATTGTATTTTGTGGACTCAAGTTCATCAATAAATTTTGATCAAAGTTCACTTATCATAACATCTTCAGGAATGCAGTTGACGCGTGGGACTGTTACCTTTGACAGAGATGTGTTGTTCGATGTCCTTTCAACGACAACAGAGCATGGTCTTATTTGGGGTGATGGTAATAGTGAGAATGACGTTGTTGTTAGATTTGATCCTGGTTCTGCTGTTGTACATAAAGGTGGCTATTTTGTTTATAATAATGGTTCTCCTTATCGAATCTATGCACCTTCAAATAGTGCTGTCTATAAGCGACTTGAGGGTTCTCGCAGCTATATAGCTAAAGATGTTGTATTTCCATCATTTAAGCTAGAAGCAGAGTCGATGAATCTTGCTCCTATCGAAATAGCATCAGGTGTTTCACTAGAATTTGATGGATCTCGTATTGTTATGCCTATAGGCTCTCATACACTTAAGAGTCTTCAGCAGGAGGCTGGTGTATATAAGATGGATGGATCTGCTGATAATTTAACGTTGAATCAAGGAGTTATGCCGTTTGATGTCCAAGTTATTGATGATAATAATTTATTGAGTGGGACTGGGCGTGTTAGTGGGTTAGTATCGCTACAAAATAAAAGTTCTTCGCTTACTATTGACTTAAATGGGGATATACTTCAATCGATTCAGCTTTCAGGTGGTAAAATTATTTTGAATCGAGATGTTAAATTTGACTCAGGCGTTATATTGAAAGGTCCTGGTAGCATTAATTTAGATGTTTATACACTAGAACTTTCTCAAAAGGAAACTACGTGGGATCAATCAATCGGCTGGTCTGGTGATGGGGGTGTTCTTTCTATTAATGGAATTTTAAATCTTTCTGCAACATGGACTATGCAAGAAAGTTGTGTTATTCAGGGAAATGGTAATACAATTAACTTTGGGGATGAGGGTAATTTAGTTATTGCCAGTGATGCAACACTCCTTCTTAAGAACGTTCGTCTTAAAGGGCTTAAGAATAATAATATCAGGTGTCTTACCAATACAGGAAGGCTCATTTTGGATGATGTTGTGTGGCTTCAGGATAATGATTTTAGTTTTACAATGGGCTCTATTTATTTTGTTGATGATGTTGATTTTGCAGGAGAGCATACATTTTTTTACCAAAGCTCACAAACAAGTACTGTGGATGTCAAATCATCTTGGAATATTACAAATCGAATGACGCTTGAGATTGGTAAATTAGCAGCTGATGGAAATGAACCGTTGGCGTTTACTGATTCCACCTCTGTACTTGGTCTAAATAATTGTACATTTTATGTGAGTGAATATGGTATGCGAGGTACAAAAGGAACTATTACTGCTGAGCGTGATGTTGCTGTAGAAATAGTTTCGACTACTACTCAAAACGGTCTTATTTTTGGTGATGGAACTTCTGATAATGACATGGTTTTTGAGTTGTATCCAGGCACAACTGTGCGCGTTGAAAAAGGTGCACTTACGTATGATGTAACTTTACAGAATGGTATTAGATCTCGTTCAAAAACAGCGAAAATCGTAAGAACGGATAATAGTATTTTATACATAGCTCAGAATATTGAGCTTTCAAATATTACAGTGGAAGCAGGTCTTGCTGCAACGTTAAATGTTGCTGCTGGAAAAGTATTAAGTTATAACCCGATTGTTGCTCTTGATACCAACGGTGAATTTGAGGTAATTGGTAGTCGAGTTAACTGGTTTATGAATATGCTTGCTGGTAACCAATCAATTTTTGTTAATAAAGGTATTTTACCTACTTACGTACTTATTGCGGGTATCAATAATATTCTGCATGGCAATGGTATTATTACTGGTGGAATTATGTTTAATGATAGCTCTGCACACATGTTGTATCGATTAAATGGTGTTGTTTCAAATAATATTATGCTTACAGGTGGATCGCTCACATTGGAAAGAGATCTTGAATTTACCAAGGGTTTTGGTCTAATTGGGCCTGGATTAGTTACCATGAATAGTAATCAAATTGTTCTTGGTGCTGGTGAGTATTCTTGGACAACACCATTAATGTTGTCTGGCAGTGGCGCAAGTATTAACTTGCGTGGTAGCCTCGATCTTTCAAGTAGTTGGACTGTTGATGGTGTGTGCCAAATAAATGGTAATAGGAGTGTTCTATCTCTCGCACAGAATGGGCAAATAATTGTATCTGAAGGTTCAACCTTGGTATTGAAAGATCTGGTTATTCAAGGGGTAGCAGAGCATAATATTTGTTGTGTAGATAATGATGGGTCTCTTATAATTGATAATGTTGATTGGCAGCAGGATGGTGATTATACTTTTTCTATAGGAAGCATGTCGTTTATAAATAATGTAGTATTTCATGGCGATGGTACGAAGTTTATTTATCAATCTTCGCGAACAAGTACTATCAAGTCTGCCGCTACTCTGAAGTTAGATACAGGTTTAACATTTAGTTACGATCCCGTTGTTGTTGCATCTAAAAATTTGTTGGTATTTGAAAGTGATACAGCAACTCTTGCATTGCGAGATGCGTCACTGCATATAACTACGACAGGCATGCAGTTAGATTCTGGTAGGTTAAATATTAAAGGCAATTGTTGTATAAGCTCTGAAACTCAAGTAGTTGATTTTGAAACTACTATTGATGAGGGAGTTACTATTGGTTCGGGAAATATTGAAGATGATCTTTATGTTGAAATAGGTATTGGATCAATATTACGAGTTAAACAAGGAGCATTAATTTACAACAACGTTGATAGTTGGTCATTAAATATGGGCAATGCAGTATCTTCATTTGTTGTTGATCCAGAGGCTAGGTTAGATGTAGAGAAAACATTGAATTTAGGTGCTGGCAGGCTAATGTTGAGTAAGCGAGCAGTAATTAATCTTCAGCCTGGCCAGAAGGTTGTTGGTTCAGTAATCATGACTGACTAAGAACAGGGGTACTGTTATGCATATATTCAATATATTTACGTTTGCTTTAATATTTTATCTGAGTTTTTGTACTCAATCATATGGCATAGTTGTTGGCTCTGATACAACTGTTGCTCGTCAAAGAAAGCCAAAATTTCCATCGCAGGATGTTGACAATACAATGTTGGGGTTTTCGGTTTTTGAAAATGGTATTTATTTGGAAGATTCTAAAACAACATGTACATTTGATGCTTTTTTTCCAATTGCTGGAATTGTAGAACTAAATGGAGGTTCGTTGCACTTAGCTCATGACTTAAAGTTTAAAAATCCACTGCAGCTACATAGTGGGTGGATCTATGGAAATGGTTTTGCTGTTGAATTCCCGGGAAGTAGTTCTAATGTAGACATTCCAGTTTCACTCAACAATGTTAAAATTTTTTTACAATCAGATGCTACGATTACAGAAGATATAATGATTAAGAAAAGCTGTGTAATTAATTGTGGCGGTTATGCTTTATCTATAGGTGATAGTGGGTCAATAACAGTAGCTAATGATAGTCGATTACACTTTGAAAATGGTGTTATTAAGGGATTAAAAGAAGATAATATACGCTGTTATGACGATACTGGTGTGATGACATTAGATGATGTTGTTTGGAAGCAGGATGACGATTTTGTTTTTTTATATGGTGGCTTAATAATTAAAAATGATGTAGTGATGACTGGCAAGGGGAGCTTTGCTTACCAAACAAGTAAAACGTTTACTATTGCGAGCCGCTCATCGTTGCTATTAGATTCTGATTTTACGTTTAGCTATGATCCAATTAGAGTTGCTTCTAAAATATTGTTAGAATTTCAGAGTGATACTTCTCGTCTTATACTGGATGGTGCTACCTTACATGCGACTGTAACTGGTTTGCAGTTGACCCGCGGAGATTTGTTGGTCAAACGAGACTCATTTTTATCATCCGAGGTTACAAGTTTTGGTGAGCAGCTAATTGATGAGGGTATAATATTTGGCAGTGGTGTTTCAGAAAATGATGTTCGTTGTACTATTTTAAGTGGCAGTATCTTAGAGCTTTCAAGTGGTACGTTATTTTATGATAATGTTAATGCTGGATCTTTGAGAATGTTTAATGAACGTTCAAGACTATCCATTGCTTCTGGTGCAAGGCTTGGTTTATATCAAGATATTACGCTAGGAAAAGGTGTTTTATATTTTTCTAATGATACGACATTTGCTAGATATCCAGAAAAAAAAGTTATTGGATCTTTAGATATTGGTGGTGCGGTGGTAACAGAAGTTTTATAACTCAATTATGACACAAATAAAATGATAAAATGTTTTTTTGTTATTATATTTTGTTCTAGTGTTACTTTTTTACACATCTATGCTATTGTTGCTGGTGCCGATACGACAGTTGCGAGGCAATCGGCACCTTTCTTTATTAAATCTGATACTAATAATACATTACTTGGTTTTTCTTCATTTAAAAATGGTATTTTTTTGGAGGATAGTGTAACAAGTACAACATTTGATGGCTTTTTTCCGGTTGCAGGTAGTTTAGTTCTCAATGGTGGAACATTACATTTGGCACATGATTTGACGGTAGAAAAGCCGGTGAAATTTGGATCTGGTACAATAAATGGTAATGGCTTTGCAATTACATTTCCGAGGAATATTTCAACAATTACATTACCAACAACTGGTCATACAAGATTGCTTAATACTGTTGATGAGTATACCATTCAGATGCTCGGATATAGTGTTGATTGGTCACATGACAATCGTTTTATTGCTTTAAGTGGTTATGGCTATGCTACAGGTAAAGAATTGCAAATTTTGGAATTTGATGGAAGTTCTATAGTTAAACGTGCAGAATATGATGTGCCAGAAGCTACATATGCATATAATGTTCGGTGGCATCCAAGTGATTACTATTTGGCTCTTGCTTCATACGGAAGTACATATGCATTTAAAGTTCTATACTTTGACGAACATACATATGATCTCACCTTAACTGATAGTGCTAACTTGCAATATGTTTCATCGGTTGCGTGGAGTCCTAATGGTGATCATGTAGCTGTTAGTAGACTGTATGCCAATAGTTTTGATGTTTTTGATATTACTGATGGTGTACTTGGAGCAAAATATACAGGCAATTTCGGAGAGTTAGGTTATGTTCTCATGAATTGTCTTGAGTGGAAGGATGATGATAACATAGCGATTGGATTTTATTTGCACAATACTATGCCAGCGTTTCAAATATTTAGTTTTACTGGTTCTTCATTAAATTTCAGTGTTGGTATCAATAATAATTCTTCAGAAAGAATTTATTCTATCAATTGCTTACCTGAAACTTCTTTTATTGCTGTAGGTTATTTGACTGGATCACAAAAATTACGTGTTTATGAATATAACATGAACAATGCTACGTTAATAGACGTGACGGATAGTTTTTTTGGTGAGTTTTCTGCTGTTTATGGTGTTCACTGGCGAAATAACGGTGGTTTTTTAGCATATACTAAGCCGCCATCAACTAATGATTATGGAGTGAAGGTACTTAAGTTTGATTTAGAGAATAAAAAACTTGTTCATGTTGGTGGTTATAAGCCTTCCACGGTAGGCTGGCATCAGTTGCATTGGACAGGTAATGGTGACTATTTGGCTGTTGCAGCTCAACAAAAAATAACTGTTTTAGAGTTTGTTGATCAACCGCTAGTATTGAAAAATGCAAAATTATTTTTTAATTCAAATGTTAATGTTGGGGGAAATATCATTATTCAGGGAAGCTGTACGTTCGATTGTGGAGGATATTCCCTAGACTTGTCTGGTGGTGAAGTAACGGTTGATAAGGATGCTAATTTAATAATTGAAAAGGGAAAAATAAAAGGGCT
Source organism: Candidatus Dependentiae bacterium (assembly GCA_020431705.1). Taxonomy (NCBI): domain Bacteria; species Candidatus Babelota bacterium. Next base: position 5,400 of record JAGQHQ010000006.1, on the reverse strand, counting down.
TAGTGGTGAAGATTTGAGATGTGTTGATGATACTGGTGTATTGACGTTGCGTGATGTGAAGTGGTTACAAGATGATATAGTGACATTCTCACATGGTGCAATACGTTTTAGTGGAGATGTTGTAATGTCTGGTAATCATATGTTTGTTTATCAGTCAAGCAGAACAAGTACTTTACTTGCCAAATCATCATGGAAGTTAGATGAAGGGTTTACATTTAGTTATGATCCGATCGTGCTAACATCACAAAGTCTTTTGGAATTTGAGAATAAGAGTTCTGTTTTGATTCTGAATAGTTCAACATTACATACTACAGTTACTGGTTTGCAGTTAACAAGAGGTACTTTGCGTGTAGAAAGGGATTCATATCTTTCTTCAGAAAAGGAAATTATTGATGAGTATTTGACCATTGATGAAGGAATTATACTTGGTGATGGAATTCAAGAAAGCAATGATATGTCTATTGAAATTTTGAGCAATCAAATGTTACGAGTTTTAGAAGGGTCGCTTACATATAGAAATGTGGATCCATCATCATGGAGTATGGTGGGTCAAACTTCTATCTTATCGATTGTCTCAGGAGCGCGGCTTGCTTTACATCAATCAATTAATTTGGGTAATGGTAGAGCTCGATTTCAAAATAATACAGTTTGTGCTAAGGCCGATGGAAAAAATATTATAGGTGCAATAGATGTTTTAGGAGCACTGGTTTTTAGAAATTTGTAACTAGTTTTGTAATAAGCTGGAGGTGATGTGAAGCCTAAAATTATTTTTTATTTACTGTTGTATCTTTTCTTTTTTATTACAGATACTTTGGCCATCGTCGTTGGTTCTGATACGGTACCTTCTCGGCAATCTGCAGTAACATTTTTATCTTCTGATACAGATAATGAAATGCGTGGTTTTGCTGCGTTTGAAAATGGTTTTGTTTTTCAAAATTCTTATACAGAGTGTCTTTTTAACTCATTTTTTCCTGTTGGCGGCTCTGTGAAACTAAATGGTGGGATACTTAATTTAAATCGTGACCTTTTATTTGAAAGTAATGCTGTGCTGGAAAATGGTGGTACTATTTTTGGTAATGGTAACATAATCTTTTTACCAGATAAGATAACGGTATTTAGCTTTGGCGGGGCAATGGTTTTTAATAATGTCGATATTGTTTTAAATTCTCATCTTAATTTAAATGGGGAGATTCGCTTTGAGGGAGAGTGTCAGATTGAAGGTAATGGCTATCAAATGAATGTTTCTAGTGGTGCACTAGCGGTGGGCGAAGGAAGCATTGTTACTATAAAAAATACTACTATTTCTGGAGTAGCACAGGAAAGACTATATTGTACACATAATAGCGGAGTATTCTGTTTTGAAAATGTTTTATTGATTCAAGATGCTAATTACAGTTTTACTCAAGGTTCGATAGAAGTTATAGGAGGAAAATTGAAAATGTCTGGTTCGCATGTTTTTACATATGAAAGTGATCAAACGAGTACTGTTAGGTCAGGTGCGACTTGGCTTTTTGATATTAATATGAGTTTTAGCTATGCATCTTCTAGTTCACAGTTCATTGCGTTGGAGGATGAAAAGGCATTGTTATATTTGCGTGAGACAAATTTATATGTGACTTCTATTGGATTGCAACTTACAAAGGGATCATTGGTTGTTGAGGGTGAATGTTCAATATTTAGTGATGCGACGGAAGCTTCTGGAGGAATCATTTTTGGAGATGGTGTGCTGAGCAATAATAATCTTTTTGTAAATATTCTTGATGAATCAGGCTTAAAGATTGAATCCGGATTTGTGAGTAATAAAAATGTATAAGTGTAATATGATATATTTTATCATTTTTTTGTTCTTATTAACGCCGCATCTTGAGTCTGCTACAGTTGGCTCTGAAGTAGAAGTCTCGAAGGAATCAAACGTTACATATTCATCTAAAGAAAGCGATAATGAAGTAGTGGGTTTTACTGCGTTTGATGATGGATTTAAATTAGAAAATTCTGCTACGCGTGTTACGTATAATTCACTTTTTCCTGTTTCAGGTTCAATAACGTTGAATGGTGGAATTCTTGAATTGTCCAAGGATTTACTTTTAGGGGCTAGCTTTGATTCTGTGGGAAAAATTGATGGAAATTTTCACGCTGTGAGATTTACTACTACGGGCTCTATTCAGTTGCCATCGGGTATTGGACGCATAGTTGGTGGAATAAGATTTATAGATAATTACATTGATTCTTCTGCAATAATATCTGTTGATTGGTCTTTCGATGATGAGCATGTTCTTTCTGCTTCATCTAATGGCATAGTAAGAGCGTATAATTTTGATGGAGAGCAATTACTTTTTGATGTGGCAGAACAGCAGCAAAGATCGGTCTATGGAGCGCGTTTTTTGCCGATTGATTCATATCATTTTGCAAAGACTGCAAAGGGTAACGTTGTTGGTATAGAGATTTATAATCCAGATACAAACTCTTTAACTATTACTGATGTGGAAAAATTTGTCTCTGGTAAATGTGTTGTGTTTAATAAAAACGGTACTTATTTGGCTGTTGGTAGCTCCGTATTGTCTGTTTACTCATACTCGAATGGTCAACTGACATTTGTTAATAGTGTGGCTACTGGTGCAATAATTGGAAAAAAAGCAATTTCTTGGGATTCTACAGGAAATTATATCGCTGTCGGTTTAGCTGTTAATAAGGGGGCTGAATTGAAGATATATAATTTTAATGGTTCAAAGTTGACACTTGATTCTAGTGTAGATATTGGGAAATCGGTGCAAGCAATTGACTGGATGAGCGGTGATTCTTTTATTGCGGTTGGATTTTCAGATAGTGCAAATAATATTAGTGTATTCAAGCATAATGCAGTGTCGAAAACGTTAACAAATCAATCAGGAGCACAAATTGTTGAGAGAAAAATGGTAAATTCTCTTCATTGGAATTCTGATGGAAATTTTCTGGCTGTTGGTTTAGCATATTCTTCTGATACCAGTGAGGTCCGTGTTTATGAATTTGATAAAAAACAAACACTGCTTACTTTGAAATATGAACTTGATACTTCTGCAGGTGTTAATGATATTAGATGGTCTCACAATGATAAGTATCTAGTATGGGGAGATTCAAATTACGAGGTTAATATTTATGAGATTGTTGGTCCAGAAAATCCTTCTGGTAATTTGATATTTAAAAATGCTAAAATAACGTTTAATTCAAATGTAACGCTTAAAAATAAAGTATGTTTTGAGGGTAATTGTACTGTGAAAGGTAATGGGTACATAATTGATCTAGATTCACAGGGAGCAATTATTGTTGATAGTAGATCTTCGCTCTTACTTTGTGATGCTACTCTTAAAGGTGTTGTTGGTACGAATGTTCGGTGTTTAGATAGTTCAAGTACACTATCATTAGCAAATATTATTTGGATGCAAGAGCAAGACTACACTTTTACAAGTGGCTATATTGATATTGTTGGTGATGTAGCAATTACTGGAACACATACATTTTCTTATCAATCAGATCAGCAAAGTACGATTTTTCCTTATACAAAAGTTTTTTTTGATAAAGGTATGACATTAAGTTATGACCCTAAAACAGTCGCTCGAGACTTACTGGCTATGATAGATCAAACATCGATTCTTCATTTGTATGATACAGTATTTCACTCAACAGAAACAGGATTGCAGTTGACTAGAGGGACTTTGGTGATAGAGGGAAACTGTTTTATTAAAAGTGATGCATCTGTATTGGAGGAGGGAATTAATTTTGGTGATGGAATTTACCAATCTAATAATCTTTACGTTAGGATATTACCTGAGTCTTGCTTAGATATCAAATCAGGTTTTTTAGTTTACAAAAACGTCTAGGAAGGCTAACGTAAAATTGTAGTAGTGATCATCACGTATTGATAGTAATTTGTAGTGACGTAAAAAGGGAGCGTGGTGTATGAAGCGCCGCAGTAGTGTGTTAGTTGCTTTATTATTTATTTTTTTATCGATTTTTTGTATTTGTCGCGCAAATTTAAAGATGCGTGGTAATTCTTCTTTTATAAAGGTTTCTTCTGGAGCGACATTTGTTGCAGAGCAGCCAATTGTTTCTTTTGGTGGCGCATTAATTAGAGATTTAGGTGGTACTATATCAGGTGAAAATATTAGTTTTAATGGGGGGTTTCTGTGTGATATTGAGAATGATTTATTACTTAATGCTGTTTTTAAGCCTTCAACAAATGAAATCATTCTTTCTGGCAATAAGTTAGAAGCCAAAAATGGAATTCTTAAGCAATCGGTAATTGTTACTGGTATTAATAATTTATTAGTTGGGCAACCAATTTTTGATAATGATATTGTATTACAAGATCAAAATACAACCTTGAGCCTTGCTGTTCGTAGTGCAATAACTAAAAATATTGTATTGAATGAAGGTACTGTTTATTTAGATGATGATGTAAAGTTTGCAGGTTCTAATATTTTTACTGGTGCTGGTTATATACAGGGAAAGAATAGGAAGGTTTCAACGGGTGATAAACCGTTTACTTGGTCTGCTACTATAACATGGCAGGATGGTAGTAATCTTGAGCTGCATACTAAGATTGATTTAACTGGTGTTTTGTGCTTTCGTGGAGATTGTACAATAAATGGTCATGGAAATGTAATTGATTTAAGCAAAGGGGGAGCGCTAATTGCTGATGTTGGTTCGAAGTTATATCTGAACAATATATCTGTAAAAGGGATAGGTTATGGTGGTGGTACTCTAGGATGTGATAAGGCAGAGTTGGAGTTTTCTGATTCTACAATTGAGTTAGTGGGTAGCTATACTGTATATGGTGGAATGTTGGCTAAAGGGCCTACAACATTAGTTTTGAAGGCTTATAATTGGTACTTCGATGATATGGCATCGTTTACTGTTGATGGAGTTACTCTTTGGAAAGATCGTGCAGGAGCACCAATTGGAGGTGATATAGTATTTACTGATTCAACTAGTCAATTGACATTGCTTAACTATGGTGCAACTGCATATAAATATGGTGGTAATGATGATAAAGGAGGTGCAAGTACCTCTGCATTACAAAGTCTTATTACTCGAATTGAAGTTGTAGAAACATGCTGTGATGAATTACGTACAAGCACAGGAGAATTGATATCGATAATTGATGAATGTTGCTCAAGTCTGAAAACAAGTACAGGGCAATTACAGTCACAAATTGATGCAATAGATGATCTTATACAATCGTGTTGTGATGCGTTAGCAACAAGCACTGGAGAGTTGCAATCGCAGATTGATGAACTGGACGATAGGCATACGTCAGAACGAGAGATTATAGAATCGCGAATTGAAGTTGTAGAAACATGCTGTGATGAATTACATATCAGAAGAGCGTCGTGAAGAGCGAGAGTGTAGAACTCAGTGGTAGCC
>JAGQHQ010000005.1 GCA_020431705.1 Candidatus Dependentiae bacterium | reverse complement strand
TTTTAACATCTTTTTATCAGCGAGATTTTCCTTTTTTTACAAAATTATTTCAAGATTTTAATTTTGGGATAGGTTCTTATATACTAGTATCGTACATTATTTTGCACCAGTATCTTTATTAGTATTCACTTTCTCATAAAGACGTGCAAATGGTTTACGTAGCGTCATACTCTCTACTTGCCATATATAACCAGTAATAATAACATGCTCTGGAATAAGAGGAGAGCTGCGTAACAGTTCAATTTGTTGTTGACATGTTTTATCAACATCCGCAAACATGCCGATCCATTTTTCAAAATTTGCCTTTTGATTTTCTATTTTCAATTCTGGTAATGCAGGATTAATATGAACTTTTTCTAAATCATGATCTTTACTAAGCGCTTTAACTAGAGTACCTCCCAGCGCAGACATCATACCGCACTCAGTATGATTAACAATAATTATTTCTTTCGTATTGAAAAAGTTTGTAGTCAACATTGCCGAACGAATAACATCATCAGTTACCAATCCGCCAGCATTGCGAAACACATGCGCATCGCCAAGACGAATACCTAGCGCTTCATCAACAGGTAGTCGCTCATCCATGCATGCAACAACCATTAATTGACGATTATTTGGAATACCTAATTGACGACGATGAGCCCACTTTCTACGCTGCTCTATTTCCCACTCAACTTGCATATTTACCATTTAACTCTCCCTTGAAATAATAACGAAACAAATACTAAAACTTGTATGCCACGTTGAACTCAAGCATATGTTGCCTCATCTCAAGCTTAACCGCTCCAAGCCCAAAGTTTGAAACACCGGATGTTGAATTGTTGAAAGCATGTATATACAAAAGATCAATACTCGCTTTATCATCTAGCTGATAACTTATTCCAAACATAAGATGATGCTTATGAACTGCCGGACTGATAATATTAAAGTCAATATCTGAACAACCCTTGAATGGTGCATCCCCATAAGAATATCCAGCACGACACACAAGTCTCTCAATAAACATTAACTCAAAACCAACCCTATAAATCGATATACTACTCCACCCAAAACCCGGCCCACAATCAGAACCAAGTTTGTGCTTTATTTCTGGCGCACCAAGATTAATTGGCAAGCCAAAGTTTTTTATCGAATTGTTTAGTGCACGAATTCTACCAAAAAATACTCTCTGATAATCAAAAAAAATACTGCATCGATCCCAAATATCTGTTACAGCAATCCCTAAGCTTAAAATTTCTGGTACATGTAATTTACCTTTTTCAGCAATTATTCCTTTATAAAGATCATGCCGAGCATTGTATATTTTTGTAGAAAAAGCTCCGCCAATATAAAAACGCTCTTTGAATCTTCCTTGATATCCCATTCTAAATCCTACACCACCCGATATATCATGTTTATTGTTAGTAACACAACCTGGAAATTCAGAAAAAGTACTATTATCTAACGTTTGCATGCCCTTAATTTGTATAGCTTGAAAATCGATTAATGCAGAGATACCCAAAGAATGATCTTGATCTTCAGCATCCTCTACAAAAATAAATGAAAACGTTGGCGCTCCAATAATTTGCAACAAATTCGCACCCAATGAGCCGGTACCAAAAATAGGATTATTTTTCGGATAATTTGTATTAAAACCATTGGCGTAAAGAGCAAACCCTAAAGACATATCATCATTAAACATATAATTAAACCCAAAATGAGGAATAGTAAAGATATTATTCCCACTTACTCGAGAACCACCAGCATTGTTCGTCATTTCTGATCCGGTAAAACAATATTTTCTAGGAGGAACAAAAAACTGAACCCCTCCATCCGCTCTATTGCCCAAACGTACCATACCTGCAGGATTGGTAGCTCCTATAAGCGTCTCGTCTGCATATGCTGTTGTGGCGCCGCCTCTACCTAGTGCTCGTGTACCAAAACCAGGCCCAAAGTAACCATTTGTTGCCAGAATTGTCTCTGTATAGCCAATCAAGATTAACAATAAAAATACAAATTTATTATTTCTCATAGTTATATAAACATCCTATCGATATCAAGATGGCCACTATTTGTATTAAAAGAATCGCTTTACATTAGAAAATTAAAATAAATTGAACGGTAGTAAGTCAATAAACTTACTAACTAATTCTTTTATAAACCAATACATACTGTTTGCCATACGGTCCGTCATATATTTCTTTATCGGCAAAACCTGCTTTTTTGAATGCTTTATAACTTCGCACATTCATCACATCAACATGTGCCGTACAAAATGTTTCAAGCACATTTTCAAAATACATTTGCGTAATTAAATCGATAGCTTCTTTAAAATATCCCTCACCCCAATATTGTTCATTTAACCACACGTATAATTGACCTTTAAACTGATACATCGGCCGAATTTCAATTGCACCAATCAGCTTTTTTGTTTTGTTTTCTAGTATTGCATAAACACATATAGCGCCATTTTCTTGAACATCAACTTTGCTACTTTCAAGACACTCTTTTTTTGTTTGCTTTGATGAAATATACAACGTATGCCTAACAACATCCGAAAGTTCTTCTAAATACGTAGCAATATCTCTTTCTTTAAGAGACGCTATAGTAACCAAATCCCCAGAACAAGTTTCACACTTCATTTAAACTCCTCCCCTTCTGCCTTTGCTCTTGTGTTCTTCGTAACTTTTAACGTGATTTTACTTATTTTTTTAGATTATCTTTTTGATAGCTTCAATAACAATAGTAACGCTATCCTCGACCCCTAAATCTTTACTGGATCGCAATCCTACCGTTCTTATCTTTGTACCATAATGTGGTGCAACCCAGGCATCACTGATTTCAAAATCGAGACCAGCACAATGAAGTATTGCTAATAGCGTATTTTTGTGAAAAAAAAATAAATCTTTTACTTTTTTTTCTACTTTTATTTCTAACCCAACAACAAAATTCCAATACACCAGATATGTTTTGCTGACATCAGTTTTTTTTGTATCTTTTCCTTGAAGACTACAGAAATCATTAATAATAAGCTGATTGTTTTCTTTATCCAACTGCACGTTTCTTTTCATCTGAATACCACGTCGTTGATACAAATCATGCATACACATAATTTCCAAATTATTCCTATTCTTTTCTGGTCTCCACTTATTCTCAGAAATTGGCAACACAAATAATTTTTCATCAACAGCAATTGGTTCGTTATTTAAAAAAAACGTATTATGATGTACATAACTGCGAAAATAATTTCGCCAATATACTGATGGTGTATATACATAACTTCCCGGATCAATAAACAATTGCATACCATTTATTGCAACAGTAATACTTCCAACATCGGCATGATAGTGCCCATTTGGTTGTTTTTTTTGATACGCATGTTGGCGCAGTGTTATATGCCATTTCTTTGTTTTTATAATTGATAAACCAAACTTTTGATAATGTTTTACCTCTTCCAACTTTGCTCTTTGATATTTCGACTTCTCCGAGGCTACATCGGAAAAAACACCAGACATATTAATACAATATTTTTTCGATGGAATAAGCCCCCCTAGTCCATAAAACAACACTTTTCCAGAATCATCATCACCAATTGTTATCAATGTACCATCATACGGTGTACACCACTCAATAAATTGAAACATTCGCATTAATTTTTCTTGATATGATTTTGGTAACTCAAGTTTAAATGCTCTGCACAATAAATAAAAATGATAAAACATTTCGATTATAAATCGGTGATATGCAGTAGAACCCTCATAATCAGTCCCCTCATCAAAAACTTGTTTATCCCATTCGCGTAAAAATTCTGAATAACACCAATCACGCTTTTTTTCTACGCCAATCAGATCTTGAAAGAACCAACACAAATAAAAGTAACCAATCAAATTTGAAAGATAATGATTTGATGTGCGCCCATCATACAGCTCCCAATTATTTTCTAGATAAATCAAGTGATTGTACAAAGATTCAGTAATTTGCTTTGTTGGGAAAAAGTAATACGACGCAATAACCCAGTTAACCGATCGCAATCCTACTTCCATAGGGCACATCCAATTAATACCAAACAAATAAGGATTATGCTCTATCCAATCATGAATCTGTGCATAAAAACTATCGGCATATTTTTGCTCGCCAGTTAATTCATACACACGCCCCAAAACAAAAAAATGATAACAACGAGAAAGTTCCCAGGGTACCTTTATATCTTTTGATAACCTATCTATAGATTGATTAGAATTAAGAATAAGATTTGGACGATCTTGATAAAAAATATTTTTGTCAAATTGGTAAAAATCAAAATGTTGTAGATCACCACTCTTTTTATGTTGCGCTTTTAATCTAAAATCAGTATGCCATGGTATCGTTGTAAAATATTGCATACCTGAACCAAGCACATCAAAACAATTTTGCACAAACAAATCCGCATCAGCAACAATCTGTTTATCCGGAACATATTTATACAGCTCAGGTAAAAAAGAAAGCTGATGCCTTTTTTGTTCAATACAAAACTGATCAAAGCTTTGTGTGTAAACATGTTTTTTTGTAATATCTTGCCATGTGTACGCAGCTGTTCCATTGTAAGCTTTTTTTCGCCAATAGGATCTAAGATATGACTCTTTTATTTTTCTAACAGTACGAACTGCGGATTGTTGTAAGCCTAAAGAATTGATGCGTCTGACATAATAAACAATTTCTTCTATCATAATCGCTTGAGGCTACTGCCCAGCAAACTATTTGTCTAGTACCGTACTAAATCATCCATCAAAAAACTTCTTGAACCGTAGGAAAAATGTTATTTTAGTTGTGTTCCATTAGGTACAGGGTTACCCGGCATCATCATTTGCAAATTACCTCGGCCATCATCGGCAAGCAACATCATACCCTCTGAAATCATGTCCATCATTTTGCGCGGTTTTAGGTTCACCACAAAAACACCTTGTTTATTGATCATGTCTTCCGGCATAAAATATTTACGAACACCAGAAAGAATTTGACGCACACCATACTGGCCACAATTCACAGTCAGTTTTAATAATTTTTCTGATTTTTCTACAATCTCACATTTCATAATTGTACCAACCACAAGATGTACTTTTGCAAAGTCTTTAATATCAATGACATTCTCATTACTCAATCCAAAAGACTTTTTTTCTTCTGTTTTTCCTTCATAATTGGGCCTGTCCTTCGTAGCTTCAGTGGAGTAAGGCTTTATAAATAATGGCTCTTCAGTTTTATGTAACATAAATTCCTTATTCCACATACCAAGCTCAAGTTTCTCTATTGTATTATTTCTCAAATCAAACGCAGAACCAAGAGCTTTTAGCAACTCAGGCATCTTGTGCGGCATCGTCGGCCACAGAATAATAGCAACAACATACAATGAATGGCACACCGCACTTAAAGCTTCATTAAACAAATCCTTGTCTATTTTTGCCAGCTTCCACGGTTCCTGCAAATGAAAATACGCATTGACACTACTAATATACTTAGCAGCACGAGCAAGCGCCATATGGAATAAATACTCATCCATATATTCATGCACATCTTCTAGCATATTCAAACATTCATCACGCAAGTCAATGGCACCTTTATGCCAAACTTCAGGTGCTTTAATATCAAACACTTGATTTTTTTCTGCTAATGCAATAGTACGATTTAATAAATTACCCAGATTATTTGCTAGATCAGTTGTAATCACTTCTTCAAGATGCTTAATGGTAAAATCACCATCTTGTGTAATTGCCATATGGCGTAATAAATAGTAACGCACCTGATCTGGACCATAGGTAGTATACAATTCCATTGGATCAACAACATTACCCAACGATTTAGACATTTTTTTATTATTTGTTTTAATCCACCCATGCACCAGAAGTTGTTTTGGCAATGGTAAACCAGAAGCAAGTAAAAATGCTGGCCAATAAACGGCATGAAAACGTACAATGTCTTTACCCATTACATGCGTATCTGCAGGCCACCATTTTTGGAAATCACTTTGGCGATATTTATTACCATATCCAACAGCAGTAATATAATTATTCAATGCATCAGCCCACACATATGAAACATGTTTTTCATCATCAGGAAATGGAATTCCCCATGTCACAGTTGTACGAGAAATACTTAAGTCTTTTAAGCCCTCTTTCACAAAATTAATGACTTCATTCGCGCGTGCTTTTGGCACGATAAAGTTTGGATTATCCTTGTAAAATTTGAGTAATTTATCTTGGTATACAGAGAGTTTAAAAAAGTAGGTCTCTTCTGTAACATACTCAGTTGGCCGCCCACATGAAGAACATAACGGACTATCTTCTTGAGATGTTATAAATGTTTCACATGGTGTACAATACCAGCCTGTATACTCGCCTTTATAAATGGAACCTTTTTCTTGTAAGTATTTGAGCCATTGTTGCACTGCTTTTACATGATAATCATCAGTAGTACGAATAAAATAAGAATATTCGATGCCATATTTATGCCATGCATCCTTGTATGCACCAATAAAACCATCAATAAACTCTTTTGGTTCTTTACCTGCTTGCTCTGCTGCTTGCGCAACTTTTTGCCCATGCTCGTCTGTACCAGTTAAAAAAAATACTTCTCGACCCTGTAATTTTTTCCAGCGTGCTATCACATCAGCCAACAATGTTGAATATAAAGAACCCAAATGTGGTTTTGCAGTTACATAATAAATTGGTGTGGTGACATACCATTTTTTACTCATTAATATCCCGATATATTACAAATCACTTGACTCAGTAGCCTTTTCAAGTACCTCTTGAATAGAATCTAACAATGCATCACTTAATACAATTCCAGCAAGTCCAGCTACAATCATCGCAGAACCACCAACCAAGCTGCACACTTTATTTAGAATACCTTTTGAAGTTTTACTTATCAAATAAGTACCACCACACGTGATACCTAAGCTCGCCACAATAAGCGCTACTTGCTTGACAGTATGCGAATCAGAAAATGAATCTGCGCATATTTTTTGCACCATCACACACAACAACGAAAGGCACAACAAAACTCCCGTAAATTTTTTTCTCATAGGGCACACACCTTTTATTACTATATGTTCTTAATATGGCACTAGTATATCGTTTTCTACCCCGCAAGCAAAGAGCTTTCTATCTGTTTTATAAGCACAATATAAAAAAAATTAGTATATCCTTGCGCGATAACTGAACATGGATTTACTATAAAAACATGATCATCAGTAAAGGGTAAGGGGGCAGACATGAAAAAGGGATTCACGATCATCGAATTGATGATCGTTGTTGCTATTATTGCTTTTCTTGCAATGATCTCCATTCCAAGCTTCACCAAATTTTTAGCAAAATCAAAACGAGCTGAGGCATATATGAACCTACATTCATTATATGCAGCACAAAAATCTCATTGGGCACAACATGGCAATTATTCGACAATTCTAAGCGGTAATGAAGGTATAGGCTGGAAACCGGAAGGTTATCATGGTGGCGGTGTAGATGAAAACTTCTATTATACATATGGTTTTGCAAATGGATCTGAAGGTACCAACTATTTTACCGGTAAATTACAAACATCACACACTTATTTGAATAAAGCGCATGCAAATCAAAATGAATTCTTGATTATTGCTGCTGGTGACATTCTTGGTAACGGCAAACCAGATATTTTATCTGTTGACCATCATAATAAAATTACTTTTTTGCAAGATGCGCTTTCTCAATAGTAATATGGAAAAAGTAAATGCACGGGTGGCTTAAAAGCCACCGCTTTTCATAGCCCTTCAAAAGTTTATTGATTTTTAATGTACTCCCTAATTTGGCTTTCATTCAGCTGTCCTGATGTTTCAGCAAAATATCCATCTGCCCAAAAACTTTTACCCCACAAGAATTCTTTTAATTCAGGAAATTCTTCGCGAATTACTTTACTGCTCATTCCCTTGAATAGCTGAACCATTTTACTCACACTTACTTCAGGCCTCATCCGAACAAGAACATGTACATGATCAGGTTGAATATTTAGTTTCCACCTATTCATATCTGCACATTCGTCCAGCAGTTCTTCAATTCGTTTTGCTATTCTTCCTCTTAACATTCTCTTTCTGTACTTTGGAATCCACACTAAGTGATACATAAGCCTATGCGTTGTTTGCGATCCTTTCCAATATTTACTCATATTGTCCAATATGCCATTTTTAGTGTGCATTCGCAAAAGTTTTTAACTTTTACTCATATCCGCCCACTAAGGGAGACCATTCATCCCCGGCCTTAAAAGGCCACGGTTTTCTGGTCACGGAAATAAAGTTGATAACTTTCAAACGGATGGATTTAAATATTTCTGTTTTAATTTAAATAACAACATTCCAATATTAAATAATAGGATTAACAATCAAGTAACAGACATTAATAATAAAAAAAATAAAACATTTCTATCTTGGTTGTTTTTAAAAATAAGAAAAACTGTTAAAGCAAATACTTCTCTAAAAAAGGACAAAATTAAATATTTTGGTGTTTATAGTTTCTATAAAAAAAAGGGGGGAATGAACTAAATGTTCTATTTTATATAGATTATCTTAATTCAAGCAACAGACGCTCATATCTCACCACGGATGATGCAATTGTCTACATAGGCGAAGAAATTAAGGTTAACATTACAATACAATTTAATATGGATGGAACATTTAACGTAAAAATAAAACTTCCAAAAGAAACAACGCAAAAAAATGATTTTATTGATTTTCTTATTAAAAATTTTGATATCACTAAAATATACAACACGATCGAGAATTTACATAAAGATATTCATTCTATAAGTAAAAAATTCAAACAAGATAAAAAAAATAATGGATCGATAGATACTTCAGAAACAATAGGCAAAAAATTGAAAATAAATAATCATAACAAAAACAATATATACAATGGTGGCCCTACAGATTAAGGATAATATTCTTCATGTCTAAAAAATTATTATTTATATTATTAACACTTGCTATTTCTCACAGCCTTGTGGCCATGAAACATGAATATACACCTGTAGAAAAAGCCTTTCGAGAAGAATTTTCTATAACACCATCAAAGCCTTTTACTCAAGTCGCTAAAGCCGTATTGGGATCAGGTCTTGTAGCAGGCGGCGGATATCTTCTTAAAAAGAACTTAGCAGGCATACATGCTATTCCAACAGAATTGAGTGTGCAAGCTAAAATATGTGGCGCAGCAACAGCAGTATTTTTGGGTCTTGGTTTATTAGCATGGGTCAAGCCAAACCATTTTTGTAAGATCAAAAAAGAAAAAAAATTTAATGATTTAGTAACAAAAAGTATGGGTGGTACCAATGCAGGATATCATATAAATTTTAAAGTAAATGCAACAGAATATATCAAAGATATTAATGCTGGTGGCTCTTTGTTTAATTTAAGTAAAGATAATAATAAGTGTATTTATGATCAAAGTACAAATGCGATTAAAGGAATTAATGATAAATTTAAAAATAGTATAAAAATTATTAGCGATAGAAAAAACAAAACCTTTTTACCTTGGCTTTTTTCTAAAATAATAAGAAGTAATACAATAAAAGATCAAGCTGAAAACTACTTAATCATAAAGAATTATTTATATAATTTGATTGCTCTATATAATTTCTATGAAAAAAAAATTGCTGAGCAAGAAGAACAAAATAAAGAACAAAATTCTGCGCTTTATCCTTTTTTCTTTTTTAACACCCAAAATACAGATGCCATAATGACAATAGAGTTCGATATGAATGGCATGCTGCGTATTATAAAAGCAAAAAAAAAAGACGCAACAATCCCAGTAAATAAAAACAGAAAAAAAATAACAAAACAAAGTAGCAATCTTGATACTTTAATCCAAGCGGTTACAAATATTAAAGATCAAAAGTATAATTGCATCACAGCTTGGCACGAAGATGTACGTTCTGAAGTTGAAAAAATTCAAAAAGCAGCAGCGGCTAAAGAAAACAACGTAGTAGAAAAAGAAGTAAATGAAAAAAAAGAGAATCTAAATAGTGTTTATTCAAGCGTCGTAAGTAGTGATTCGAGCAAAAAAGTAAATGAAGAAAAAAAGAATACAGATGGTGATTCAAGAGAAGAAAAAGAATGTAAATATCTTTTATTTAGCATAAGAATGAGATATAAAGTTATGATGCGTTTCAACAAAAAAGTATATACAGAAGCAATAAAAAAAGCAAAAGAATATAGAAAAAAAGCAGCAGAAGCAAAAACAGCGTATGGAAAAAAAACAGCATATGCAAAAACAGCAGCAGAAGTAAAAAAAGCAGCAGAAGCAATGTTATTATTAGCAGCAGCAAAAAAAGCAAAAGTAATAGAAAATGCAGCAACGAGAGCATTATTAGAAGCCGTAAAAAAAGAAGCAAAAGCAAAAGCAATAGCACTAA
The DNA here is from genome assembly GCA_020431705.1 of Candidatus Dependentiae bacterium. Lineage (NCBI taxonomy): Bacteria > Candidatus Babelota bacterium. Next base: position 56,106 of record JAGQHQ010000005.1, on the reverse strand, counting down.
AAAAAGAATCAGAAGAAACAAAAGAAGCCGAAGCAAAAGCAATAAAAGCAAAAGAAATAGCACTAGAAAATGCCGCAGCAGTAGAAAAATCAGCAGAAAAAATAATAAAAAAGGCACAAAGGGCAACAGCTAAGAAAAAACAATATAAAAAAAATAATAAGAAATTGATAAGTACTTCAAAAACAACAGGCAAAGAATCAAAAATAAGACAACTCAAAAGAAAAGCAGCAAAAAATAAAGCATTAATTAGTAAAGAAAAGTAAAGTAACATCGATTTTAAGCCGTGTGGCTTTCGAGCCAATGATTTGGCGCATTCATACCAAAGTTTAAAACCTATGGGGTGTTCTGCGCAAGATAAATAAAGCAATTTTTTAAAATTGGACCAACGTTTTTTCCTTTCAGCAACGCTTTGAAAACTGATCCATCAATTGCTATCCACTTCATCATTTCACAATTTTTTCTTTGGTATTTTTTCAAAATTTTTATATAAAAGTTATGGAAAGTCTCGTTTTTTGATGAATTTTTAACATTTTTTTATCAGCGAGATTTTCCTCTTTTTACAAAACTATTTCAAGATTTTAATTTTGGGATAGGTTCTTAATTTGCTTTTTTGATTTTTTTATATAATCGATTACAAGTTTATCGTTTACTATATTGAAAGATAGATCGGAGAGACTTTTAGCGATAGATAATAGAGTTGTTTGAGTCTTTTCGAGTTGTTGTACTATTGAAGGTTCTAATAATCGTTGTACTACTTCATCATTCACTGTTTTTATTAGCGGATTTAAATTTTCTATTATGGTAGAAAGTAAGGTAACAAGGATGGCTGTGTTGAAGAGGGTGCTTCTAGTGAACTCAAGAATTGTTTGTATATTAGATAATACATTAATAAGACCTTTTTTTGTTGTATTTTGTGATAGACTATATTGAATTTGTTTGACTAATGGGTTACTTTCATTAGTTCCTAGGCTAATTTGTTTCCAGTCTTTTGCTATATTATCGAGCACGCGGTCGAATATAATAAATGCTGTATTGGTATTTCTTATTGGATCAGAAAGCTTTTTTGAAGAAAGAAGTGCGTGAATATTTTGTATACCTTTAAATTTATCGGGCAGTGTTTTGACGAGCTGGAGAGCTTGTTTTGCTTTTTGTATAACTGTTTGTTGTTCTGATTGCGATAAATCGGTGTGAACTTGTTGTTTAATCATGATTTCTATAGCTGGTTCAATATTTTGTAATCCACTCATTTTAATTAAAGCACTTGTACCAGAGCTTATTTTTTTGAAGCATTTGCTCATGTTGTGATTAAGTTCTTTGATTGAGTTTTCTATTTCTTTACTTGAAAAACGAGAGATGATATTAGTTACATTCTTTGTGTTATCAATTAAAATAGAGAGCTGTTTTGCCAGATAGGCTATTTTTTCTAAAATGTTTTTATCGTTCAATAAGATCTCGAAAGTATATATTACAAATCCGAATCTTTCTAGAGATTCGATATAATTGGATTTTCCACACAATGATTTAATGTATTGATGTTCTGTTGTTTCTAATTTGTATTTTTCTAGTATTTTTTTGCATTCCGGAGTAAGGGGTGTTTGAAAGGTAAGTTCTTTAAAAATTTTAAAGTCTTCTAGTAGTATAGTGATTATTGCATTTACTTTTTCAATGTTTAGTTTTTCTAAAAATGTGTATATATCTTTTTTTGAGTCGAAAATAGATTGGAATACTGCTGTGCTTTTTCCTATAGTAGTCGTTACTGGTGTTTCTTTTAGTTTTGCAAGCTGTCTCATTTGCATCCAAAGATTTTTTGCCTGTTGAGTAATGGGATTCGTGTATCTACGCCAGCCATCCATGGAGATTGATAAGCGTGAATAAATCAAAAAGGCTAGAATAGCTAAAACAACAATAGCTTTTTTTGCGTGCTTCATACTCAGCTCAATATAATTGTTTTGTTATTTATCTTATTTGAAAGAGTAATATATCATGTGAGTGAGAACACAAGAGTTTTATTAAAAATATGTTATTCGTCTGTTTATTTTTATCTATTAAACTCTTGCAACATGTATTGAAACCTTGCAACGCTACAATTCTGTAAGATATTTTTTGCTCTGTGTAAAAGAAACAGGTTATAAATAATGTTGCTAAGTTTGATAAATAATTTATTTGGTTACGCTTTTTTTTATTTTTTATGTGTTCCATTTTTTGTTTATTCTTTTTTTGAAAGCCACATTTCAAAACCTACAATTAATTCTTTTCATAAAAATAATTCTTATTATCGTCTTTTATCTGATAGTTTTTCTAGTTTTTGTATAGAACAAAAAAGTACTGTTATTGCCCCAAAAACAAAATCAAAAAAGCATTCCGATCATTATATAATCCCTTGGAAAAAAGAAAATGAGCAGATATCAGCACCACCATCATTAATGGGAAAACAAATGGGTGTTGTTGAAACACCTGGTGTACCTCCTTTGGGCTATGAGCTTGATGGTAATATTAAAATTTTTAGACTCATTGCACAGCCAATCGAGCATCTAATTGTTGATGAAAAAAATCGACGGTAGCTCATCTTATACCTGAACAAAACAAGGCTTCTCATTCGATGCATCATATTCCGCGATATCAAATAGTTAAGTGCTGGGGTTATAATGGAACAACGCCTGGTCCAACAATTGAAGCAACTGAAGGGGACAGAGTACGTATTATTGTAAAAAATGAACTCCCTGAACCAACATCTATACATTGGCATGGTATAGAGCTTCCTAACAATCAAGATGGTGCAGCTCCTGAAACAGCCCAACCTATTATGCCAGGAGAAGAATACACGTATGAGTTCACTCTTTATCAATCTGGTACTGTTATGTATCACTCTGGATTTAATGTGATGCGTCAGGATCATATGGGGCTTAATGGAACTTTTGTTATTCATCCTAAAACATATGAAACAAAAATTGATAAAGATTTTGTGATTATGCTTCAACAATGGGCAATCTTACCGGGAAGTGATTATGTTAATCTAATTACTATGGATTTTAATTGGTTTACTTTTAATGGTCGAGCAGCTCCTAACATTCCTGTTTTAACGGTTAAACAGGGCGATCGTGTTCGTATTAGATTTAGTAATGTTATTATGGATAGTCATCCAATTCATCTACATGGATATATTTGGACGCATGTAGGAACTGAAGGAGGGCCAGTTCCATTATTAGCTCAAACAAAAGGCTCTACAATCCTCGTTTCGGCTGGTACTACCCGTGATGTAGAATTTACTGCATGGAATGCTGGTATATGGTGAATACATTGTCATAAGCTTCATCATATTGTGAATGCCCATGCTGAGGTTCCAATGGGGTACATGGAACATGGGGGTATGTTTACGCTTCTTCATGTCATTCCAACAAATACTCATACAAGATGGGAGCATCCTAGCCAGAAGGGGACAGGATTATGAAAAAATCACTATCAATTTTAAGTCTTATTCTGCTATTACCACAATGCTTAAGTTTTCGACATGAAAAAATATTTGATCCAATCAAAACTGCATCGAAAAAGAGAATAAATATTGCTCCCGAATGGATGAATCCTTCAGTATCGTATGCAACTTTACCTCAAAGTAAACAACTAACGTTACAGGAAGCAATCGCAATTGGATTACAGTATAATCCAACTTTACAAGCTCATTTTGAAGAAATTGGTATTCGTAAATCAGATCTTATTCAAGCAGGTTTTTATACTAATCCTCATGTGGAATCTATATTTAAACTACCAACTAAAAATAATGATACCCATACTAAAGTAGAAATTTCAGCTCATTTTATGCTTTCAGATCTATGGCAAGTTCCTTTCAAGAAGAAGGTAGCTCAACGAAACTTAGATATGAAGACACATGAAATAATGAGTATTATTTTATCAACGAGAAAGACTGTTCAACATGCATATCTAAACTGTAAATATCAACAAGAATATTTAGAAATAGTAAAAAAAATAACTACAGTAATACAAAATATAAAAGATCATATTAAGTATCGTTATCAATTTGGCTATAACACAAAACTTGATTATTATTTTTCTTTGAGCAAACTTGCTGAATGGCAAGCAAAAATTATTGATACGCAAGTAGCTCTACAAATATCTTACACAAAATTGTATCAGTTATTAGGTGTACCCATCAACAATGACTATATTAGTCTAACTGATTCAATAGTAATGCCAACAGTTTCTATTTCTCAGCAAGAGCTAGAACGGTATGCGATGCTTTTTCATCCAGACATATTAATTGAGCAATCAAAAATTGCCAAAGCTCGCAGAAGTTAGTTATGAAAGATCACGTATTGTTGATAATGTACAAGTTGGTATTTCATATGAGCGAGATTTTGAGAAAAAAGTTTCTGGTGTGGGCCCAGCATTGGGTATTAATATTCCATTATTTAATACTAATTATGGTAATGTTGAGCGGGCGAAATCTGAAATCAATAAAGCTGAAAAGAATTTATTGGCACAACAACGCACGATTTTTGCGAATATATTTAATCAATTGTCTCGTTATAATTCATATCTAGCTCAAATTGAGCACTATAGACATAATGTATTGCCACCTGTTATGCAAGCAATTAAATTTAGCAAAGAATTTTTCGATAAGATGCAAATGAGTATGATCGTATTTCTTGAAACTCAGATTGATCTTTTTCAATCAAAAGTAAAATTGCTCGATCTTACTTATCGAGCTTCCTTGGAATATATAGATCTAGAATTTAGTGTGGGAGCTCAATTAGAAAATGTTGCAACCTAAAGGATAATCTAGCTTCCTTAAAGTACCATTATTTTGTTATATGGCGTTTTTATTATTTTAAAACTTTTTATTTGCACGTCTGATAGTTATTTTTGATGGTATATACATTTATAAAAAATTGAGATATAACTTAGCCGGCTAATTTTAAAAGTGTTAACAAAGTAGAGTTTGTTTAAAATGAGGACATATATGAAAAAGATACTAGGTTCTGTTGAGTTTTCAAAATAGCAGAAACTTTTTGTATGATAGCACCGAAAAAAATTAGCTTAGCAACAAAAATCAATCGGTACTATCATGAAAAAAGAGTATATCAGTGAATTTGCATGGATCAAAATTTTTAAGTTTTTAAAAGATTTGATTCATGGAGTAAAAAAAGTATTTGGAATGAATTACTTAAATTTTGCAATGAACAAGGAATAGACAGAGGTGTTGGCGGATTCACCAGTAAAATTCATGCAAAAGTTGATGCACTGGGCAATCCTTTGAAATTTTTAGTTACACCTGGACAATCAAACGACGTTAATCAAGCAGAAAAATTATTAAAAAACACTTCTCAATCGTATGTTTTAGCCTACAGGGCTTATGGTCAGTTCGTAATTTCAAAGCTTTTTTATCATTTGTTGGAGCAGTTTTATGGTTAAGATGAAAACTCAACAGGACCTATTAGAAATTAGCTGTACCACATCACTTCACTTTTTCAACCATCGGCAATAAACACATTGAAATCAAGTTTTTTGTATATCTTCAGAAGATTCAATATCATAAAGTGATACTGCATCCTCAACAGAAAATTAGCCAATAGAAAGACGCCGTAATGCTTGCGTGGTAGCGACGGTACCAACTTTTTCTGCAATATCATTTATCAAAACACGAATATCGGATATTTTTTGTTTACGCAATAACTCAGAAAGCGCCCAACCTTTATACTTAAGTGCAGAATAAATAGGTGGTATTTGAACATATCTTTCACCAAAAGATGTAATAGCATCTTGTAGCATGTGCTTTGTCACACCATTATTTACATGATATTGACCAGTCGCTTCGTCACGACTTGGCCTTGGCACATCCATTAGTTTACCTGTAAAATCAAGCGTATCTGTCAGCTGACCTAATTTGCCTTGCGCAATATACATCTTATCTAAGCTCATCAGCTTATCAATATGCCGCGTTGCACTTCTATCTATAGCAACGATTAATAAACCAGTCGCAAATGAATCAAGCGTACCAGCATGGCCAATTTTTATTTTCTTTGGTAGAAAATTTTCAATCTGGCAACACACTTAAATGATGTTATACTTGTTGGTTTATCTATTAATAAAAAACCTCTCATATTATTTTGTATTATATTCATGAAATTTTATAGATACGATGTTTACCAACCTTGATAATCATACCAGCTTTCCACTTAATTTCTTTTCTAAAGTCCTTCATAGATTTATCATCAATAATAACAGCCCCCGACTCAATTAAACGTTTTGCCTCAGAAGAACTTTTGACTGCATCAAGTACTTTAAGTAAATCTATAATCCAACATGGATTTTTAACATTAGATGGTAAACTAACTTCATTTGCTTGCGAATAATCTTTTTTCTGGAACAATGCCTCAAATTGCTTACGAGCAGATTCCGCTTCTTCTTTTGACCAAAATCGCTCTATAATCTCATATGCCATTTCTTTTTTTGCAGCCATTGGATGCAATGTACCGCCAGCAACACGCGACTTTGCCTGCGTCATCCAGCTATGATCTTTATATAAAAGCAGTTCAAAATAGCGCCACATCAAATCATCATTAATCGACATCAATTTCCCAAACGCCTGGCCTGCTGGCTCAATTAATCCAATAGCATTACCAAGTGATTTAGACATTTTTTGCACACCATCCAACCCTTCCAGCAAAGGCGTTGTGATAATAATTTGAGGTTCTTGCCCATACTGCTCTTGCAAATAACGACCCATGAGCAAATTGAATGTTTGATCAGTACCACCCAATTCAATATCAGCTTCAAGCACAACAGAATCATACCCTTGCAACAAGGGATAAAGTAATTCATGAAATCCAATTGCTTGCTGCGCTTGAATACGATTGGCAAAATCTTCACGCTCAATCAAACGCGCCACGGTAACCCTAGCACATAAACTAACAAATTCTTTACTGCTCAGTGCATCAAGCCACTCAGAATTACATTTTACCGTTACTTTGTCTGGATCTAAAAATTTTTTAATTTGTTCAAAATAAGTTTGCATGTTGCGCTGAATTTCAGCCTCTGTTAGTGGCGGGCGCATTTTTGATTTACCTGTTGGATCCCCGATACGTGCAGTATAATCACCAATTAAAAAAATAATCTCATGTCCCATGTCCTGTAGTTGTTTCATCTTTGAAAGTACAACTGCATGGCCTAAATGCAAATCTGCTGCTGTCGGATCCATGCCTAGTTTTACTTTAAGCCGACCACCACGTTTTAGTTTTTTATATAAATCAACTTCCGGTAACAAAGTTGATGTACCAATACGCAACTGCTCTATAATTTTTTTTATTTCCATGTAATACGTCGCTTTTCATCAGACAAGATTAACAAAATACGCAAGCATAAAACCAATTGTTGAAATAATCCACAACACAAAAAGACGCAGTGGATAAGAAAAGAATAAAATTAACAACATCGGTACCAGCAAAAATAAATAATTTCTATAGCGCCAATATTCTGGATAACGCTCAAGTAAAAATATAGTCAGTAAACCAAAACCACTTATGATAAAGCTCAAGGCAGCAAGAACAACATTTAAATATACTATTGCAATAATAATAAACATCAAAGAAACTGCCAGAGAAGAACTTGCAGTATATTCTTGCGCAATATACGTATGAGACATAACACCAAAACGTACCATTGGAATCACCAACTCTAAAACACGCGTACCAAAACCAACAAGTAAAGTAAACATACCAATAGTTGCAACAGCAAGATGTGCAAATGTATCAGAAAGATATGCCGCACACATGCGCAATGTACGTGATGGACCATGAATATTTAATGGATTAATAGGAATATGCCGTCCCCATCCGAATTGAAAAACAAACAAAAAAGCAAGACCAAACAGGTCAATATGCGCCAGAGGACTTAATGTTAAAAAACCAAGCGCTTGCCCGGTTTCGTCACCCATTTTATATGCAGTCCATGCGCGAAATGCACCTGCAACTGCAACAGAAATACAATATGCGATTAATAGCGTGATAATAGTAATGATTGAAGAAACACCTTGCAGTGTAACCATGAAAATCCTTTATACATAATGATAATAGGCCTATACAAAGCTTACGGTAAATTAAAAATAGGGTCAAACAAAACAACCTAACAATCAAAACAACTACATAGTAGTAAACACTAACAAACCTTTCAATTGCATTTAAAATGGATACCTCGACAAAAAAAAAATCGAAGGCTAGACTGCAAAAGTTGCTTAAAAAATGTATATCTAGAGAAAAAAATATGAAGCAAAACAATAGTGTAACAAAAAAAACACATCAATGGTCTTTTAATGTTATAATAACAACAATTCTTGCGTCGCTTACTGCAATTATATATTACCCTTCACTTAATTATGAATTTCAGTTTGATGATATCGCCAATATAACTAAACACTTTAATATTCGCCACTACAGCCTAGAACGATTATTTTTTTCTGGCCCACGTTGGATCAGTTACTGGCTCAACTCACTTAATTATAAGCTAGGTAAGTTTGAACCATTTTACTATCGTTTATTTAATATCTCATTTCATATCATCAACGGCCTACTTGTTTTTTTTGTTATTTTTTATGCATTATCACAATTAAAAAAAACAAGCTTTTTTACAAAAAATAAATTCGAATTGGCTACACTTACCTCATTATTATTTTTGTTGCATCCTGTGCAAACACAAACAGTATCATACGTTATTCAAGGGCAGCTTGAGGGCCTCTCATGTATGACAATTTTAGGTATGAGCTTAATTTTTTTATTATATGCACGCACCCAAAATACACTATCTAACGTAGTTTTAACATGCATTTTATTTATCCTTGCTATACTTTCATGCGGCACAAAAGAAATTGCTATAATCTCTCCTACACTTATTTTGTTGATTGATTGGTTCTTTGTGTCACAAGGAGATTGGTTATCACTCAAAAAGCGATTGTGGCTCCACATAGGAATTTTTGCCACCGTTTTTGGTATTTATTTATATCTACTCAAGCCACAATTTTTCACTGATATTTTAGGTTTCAAGCGGTTGGCAAAAAATAATATTGGTAATGTAATAACCCATACACCACAAACAACCATTACTCCGTGGATATTCTTCATTTCGCAGTTTAAAGTTATTTTGCACTACCTATGGATGTTTATTTGGCCATTTGGTATCAGCGTTGAGTATGATTGGAAATTAGCACGCGACTTTTTATCACCAGATGCATTTATACCATTTTTAGCGCTATGCCTTATCTCATGGAGTGTTATTACTCTACTTCGCAGAAGTATGAACCATACCATTGCTTTTGGTGCACTGTGGTTTTTTATTTGCATTGCACCACGCTCCAGTATTATTCCATCGCCAGAATTACTAGTAGACTACAAAACATACACTGCATCAATTGGCTGGCTTTTTATTCTATCTTGTGGCATTTTTAACTTTTTTTTATGGGCAAAAAAACAATTAAAAACCAAATCTCTTTTATTAGAACAATCATATATTAACCTCGCATTTATGCTCGTATTTGCAACACTTATTGGATTTGCCACTATTAACAGAAATCAGGTATGGCGTTCGGGGCATGAATTTTGGGAAAATATTATTAAAAATGCACCTGGTAAAGCACGTGCCTATAATAATTATGGCGTCGAACTTTCACAAAAAATGCACAAATTTGAAGAGTCAATCCCCTACTTTAAAAAAGCAATTGCTATGGATGCGAACTACCCAGACCCATGCAATAATCTAGCCGTCGCATATAGTCAAGTTGGTAAGATAGATCTAGCCATTCAAGCACTCAGGCGTGGTATAAAAATAAATCCATATTATCCTGAAGGCTACAATAATTTAGCATCATTTTATGTGCAAAAGAAGAAATTTGATGAAGCAGAAAAAATTCTCAAAACAGCTTTACGTTTGCGCCCGTATTATGGCAAAGCCTATTTTAATTTAGGGCGCGTATATCTAGAAAAAAATGAAATAGAAAAAGCATGGGAATGTTTTAAAGCTTGTTGCACTAAGGCCGATCTTGATAATGAATTTGGCTTTACAATGTATGGAAAAGCAAGTATGAGGATGAAAAAATATGAAGATGCTATTATTGCATTCACACGTCTGTTAGAATTTAAACCAAACGATTATGAAACATATTTTAGTTTAGCAAATGCTTATTTTTTAAATAAACAACACGCCAAAGCAATTCCATTATATAAGCAACTACTACACAGAAATCCAGATGATGTGCGCATTACATATAATATCGCAGAAGCATATTTGAACATGAACAATCCAGATATAGCACTAGAACTTTTTGCAAAACTCAAACCATTTGAAAAACAATTTCCCCACATTAATATCCGCATGGCCGCATGTTATGAAAAAATGGGCCGCATCCCAATGGCTAAAGAACTCCTTGCTCAACTAGTACAAAGCAATGGTCCTGAACAAATAAAAAATAATGCAATGACTTTAATTGCTCAGTTAAATAAAAAATATCTTACGTAATAACAATTTTGACGATTTAGTGCATTACAAGTAAAATTAAGCATTATGGATAAAAAATACGATCATAAAGTTCACGAAAAAAAGATTCAAGATAGTTGGGATAATAAAAAAACCTATGCACCACAAAATAATCAAGGGCAACAATACACTATAGATACACCACCACCAACTGTTTCTGGTTCTCTGCATATTGGGCATATATTCTCATACACACAAACAGATATCATTGCTCGCTATAAGCGAATGAATGGTTTTTCTATTTTTTATCCTTTTGGTTTTGATGATAACGGCCTACCAACTGAACGATATGTAGAAAAAAAACGCAAAGTAAGCCCATACAAAATTGGTCGCTCAGAATTTATTAAGGTATGCCTTGAAGAAGTAGAGCTTTCAGCACAAGAGTTTACTCAACTATGGAAGCGTATGGGACTTTCTGCAAATTGGGATGCTATATATTCAACTATTTCGGCAAGCACACGGAAGCTTTCACAAGAATCATTTATCAGATTGCATGAGAAAGGATTTATATATCGCAAAAATGAACCTGCTCCCTATTGCACATCCTGTAGAACCTCTGTCGCACAAGCAGAGCTTGATGATGCACAACATGATTCACTTTTCAGCACTATCGTATTTAAAGATCAAGAAGGTAACAATTTATTAATCGGAACAACGCGCCCAGAGCTATTATCTTCATGCGTTGCAATGTTTTATCACCCTGATGATAAACGGTATAAACATTTAAAAAATCAAAAAGCAATCGTACCATTATTTGAATATCAAATCCCTATTTATGCCGATAAACGTGTTAACCCAGAAAAAGGAACTGGGTTAGTAATGTGTTGTACGTTCGGTGACAGTACTGATATTGAATGGTATAAAGATTTTAATCTTAATTATAAACAATCAGTTGGCCGTGATGGAAAATGGGGCGAAGATACTGGTATATTGGCTGGCAAAAAATGCAAAGAGGCACGCCAGATCATTTTAGACACACTCAAAAACAACAACTTATTACTTGAGCAAAAGCCGATTTCTCACGTGGTAAATGTACACGAACGCTGTAAACAAGAAATTGAATACTTGATGTTGCCGCAGTGGTTTTTAAATATTATGTCTCACAAAAAAACATTTATTGAGTTAGCAAATCAGATTAACTGGCACCCAAATTTTATGAAAGCTCGCTATCTAGATTGGGTTAATAATATTGGATGGGATTGGTGTTTATCTCGCCAGCGCTATTATGGTATTCCATTTCCTGCGTGGCATTGCCAAGATTGCAATGAAATTCTGTTAGCAGATATTGAAACTTTGCCTATCGACCCGCAAGAAACTCAATATTCAGGTTCATGCACCACATGCGGATCATCAAATATTATTCCTGATACAGATGTTATGGATACGTGGAACACATCTTCACTCTCTCCATATTTATGTCACAAGCTTTACAGCAATGTTGTTGAAGGTAAGCAGGTAAATCCACTTACCGAGCCCGCAGGCACATTTGTTCCTATAAGTATGCGCCCGCAAGCGCATGACATTATTCGCACATGGGCATTTGATACCATTGTAAAGGTATGGATGCATCATACGACTATTCCATGGAAAGATATTATTATTTCTGGCCATGTACTGAGTGGTGATAAAGAAAAACTTTCTAAATCAAAAGAACAAAAAGCACTTGCGCCAATAGCGTTATTAGAAAAATATCCTGCTGATGTTATAAGATATTGGACAGCTTCTGGCGCCCTAGGACAAGATACTGCATTTTCTGAAACACAATTAAAAATTGGACAAAAACTCATTACAAAATTGTGGAATGCATTTTTATTTTTAAATGAGCACACAACCACAATTACATCTGTAAACAATTTAGTTGAGGTTTCTTCACCAATTAATAAATGGCTACTACATAATGCAAGCAACACATTCGATCAATACAAAAAATATTTTGAAAAAAATGAGTTCAGTTTAGCACTCGGCGTATCAGAGAAATTTTTCTGGCAAACATTTTGCGACAATTATTTAGAATTAATTAAAAATCAGTTGTTTAATCCAAAAAATTATGATGAACAACATGTACAAGAAACTCAAGCAACATTGTATCATGTCGGTTTACGCATCTTGCAACTGTACGCACCATTCGTACCACATGTAACTGAAGTATTGTACCAAGAAATATATAAACCTAATACGTCCACAGATTCACTACATCAAACAAGCTTTGCCAATATGCAACAAGCATACATGTTTGAACAAGAAACAAAAATTATGGATCATATTGTTGATCTTGTTGTAAAAGTACGCAAGCTCAAAACAGCCAAGCAACTTTCGTTAAAAACAGAGCTAAAAAAACTTACTGTTGGTCTAATTGATACAGAATTACTTGAGGCTATCAAAAAACAAGATCAATTATTACGTGGTGTAACACAAGCCTATGATATTGAGTATAAAATTACCAATAAAATATCTGATAAACTAGAAGAAAAAGATGGCTTCTGGCATGGGTTTGTTACATGATTCTTATCAGAAACACACAGAAAAAAATAAACATCAATCAAAAAAAATTGCAGCAAGACGCACAAAAAATATTGGATATCTTAGGTTATAATGATTTTGATTTGGGTATTTGGCTAACAACCAATACAACCATCAAAAAATATAACCATAATTACCGCAATAAAGATAAACCCACTGATATCCTCTCATTTCCCTATCACTCCGACCTAAAAGCTGGCGATAAAATTAGCGCAACAACAGATGAAGATAGAAATCTGGGTGATATTATCATCAGTCCTGAATATGTCAAAAAAGATTCCCCACGATGGGGACACAGTTTTGAACAACACATGCAAATGCTATTAGTTCATGGTATCTGCCATCTGCTTGGCTATGATCACATCAAAGATCAAGATTATGCAGTAATGAAAAAACAAGAAAATTTTTTGCTTAAAAAACTATCTCAATAACAAGTTTGTGTATTCAAGAGTGAATTGTGAAATTAAAAAATAAGTAAAAACAAAGTAGACTAGCTTCGTTTTTTTGGACAAAAAAAGGAGCTAGCCAATGCTAAAGAAATTTCTTTACAGAGAAATAATTTTATAGTTTGATGCGAACAGAGTTTTCAGGATGTTTTAAAAATATTCCAAGTTATCCACAATTTACTCGATCAATTAGAAAAGCTTTGCCATATATAGATCTTGTTTTAGCTGTTTTTACAAAAATTAACGCAAAGAAGTATCATGGACCCTTAGATGAATTTTTAACATCTTTTTGTCAGCGAGATTTTCCATTTTTTACAAGATTATTTCAAGGTCTTAATTTTGGGATAGGTTCTTACAAAAAAACATATGTGTCGTCCTGCAAATTACTTGTAGGGTGCTTTTTAATAAATATGCGTATTTTATAGCAAGTTATTGTTTATTTGTAATTTCTTTGTATAGCATCTTTGCTTTGTGACTTTCAATAGCATGATCGACCATTGGTGTTGGATAATTATGTATTGAATCGTGTGTATCTTTAAACCAGCTATGAATAATTTGATTATCAATATTTTTAAGTTCAGGAACCCACTTTTTTATATACATGCATTCAGGATCAAATTTTTTTTGCTGTAGCCATGGGTTGAAAATTCTAAAATACGGCTGTGCATCACACCCTGTTGATGCTGACCATTGCCAATTGCCATTATTAACGCTTGGATCATAATCAACCAATTGTTGTGCAAAATATTTTTCTCCCCATGTCCAATTAATATGTAAATCTTTTGTTAAAAATGAAGCGGCAATCATTCGTACTCGATTATGCATAAAACCAGTTTTATTAAGTTGCCGCATGCCTGCATCAACAACTGGAAATCCAGTTTTACCGTTACACCACTTTTTAAAATTGGTTTTACTTTTACTCCACCATAATTTGTTATATTTTTTGTAATATGCTTGTCCAAATACAAATGGACTATTGTAGGCAATATGCGTAAAAAAATCCCGCCAATATAGTTGTTTTATCAGTGGATGATCTTTTCCCAATTTTTTGCCAATACTATGATATGTTTGGCGAATTGATATGGTGCCAAACTTTAAATGTGCAGACAGATTACTAGTTTCAATAGCAGGAAAATCTTTTGTTTTTGTATAACTTTTCAAGCGAGTAATATTGCCAATTAACTTTTTTGCCTCTTGTGTGCCGCCATTAACATGTAAATTGGGATTTTCTTTTTTCAAAAATTTTTTATATATCATAGGTGTTTGTGAGCCTCTAATTGCGTGTATGTAAAAATTTTTCTTTCTACATATTTTTGGTATGGCAATTGTTTCTCTAATACTACGCTTATAAAAGGCACTAAAGATGCTATAGGGTGTGCCATCTTGTTTTTTTATTTTTTCTGGTGCATTAAGCAGCAAATCATCACACGAGATAAATTTTATTTTTTGTCTTAAACATATTCTTTTTATTGCATTATCTCTTTTTATACTAAACGGTGTGTAATCCGCATTGACATAAATAGCTTCGATTGTTTCCTGTTTGATGAGCCGCTCAACTACTTTTTCTGCAATACCATTGAAAATATACAACTTGCCTTTTTTTTGTTTGAGCTGCTCATCTAAATTTTTTAGTGATTCAATCATAAATTGAATACAGTTTTTGCTCTTGAAACTATTGCTTATACCAACTTGGCGGGGGTCAAAAATAAAGCAGGAAATAACTTTTTCTGATTCTGATAGTGCCTGTAAAAGTGTAATATTATCATCTAAACGGAGGTCTCTTCGAAAAATAAAAATTGATGTTTTATATTTTTTCATAGCTAAATAGATTATGGGATTATTCTTTTTATGCCGCTCACGACTTAAGTATCGTAGTGGTTTGTTATACAGGGTGTAAACATTTTTTATAGGATATATTGTAGAGATAAAAAGACATAAGGTGTGTTTTGAGTATATTTTATCTTGAATAACAGCTATTTTTGTGATTATATAGCCAGCAGTAAAAAGAAGGGAGCTTATATATGTCTTTTTATGATATAGATAAAAACTTCGAATATAATGCCAAAAATGCTGGTAAACTTGACCATGAAATTCCTGAGCGCATTTGGCCAGATAAAAACTTGTGGTACCCGTTTCTTGATAGCAAAATTGCCAGTCCTCTTGGGATTCCCGCATGTAGTATTACAACAGGTAAAAAAATTGAGCAAATAACTAAATTAGGATTTGATGTTCTGACGTACAAGACGGTCAGGAGTATTTGTGTTAATGCTCATCCAATGCCAAATATTTCTTGGATAGAGTGTAAAAAGCAGCTTAAAAAAATTGATGAGGGAGATATTTTTTTATCCAAATACACAGTGACTGATCTAACCAATGTAGCTATTGCTAACTCTTTTGGAAATGCATGCTTGAACATCAATTGGGTGCTTGAAGATATTGCATTTGCAAAATCATGTATGTCTAATGGACAATTTCTCATAGTCTCTGTTTATGGAAGTGTTGAACAAAAAGCGCGAACGTTTTTTGATGATTTTGCCTATGTTGCTGCTTTAGTGCAAGAGGCTGGCGCACAAGCTGTAGAGCTGAATATATCATGCCCAAATTATTGCGGTAAATCATTATATAAGAATTATTATGATGTTTATAAGTTGGTTAAGACAGTTAATAGGGCTGTTAATTTACCAATCATAATAAAAGTTGGTGTATTTGATAATTATGAGCAAGCAAAAAAAGTATTATATGCTGCAGCTCGTGCTGGTGCTCGAGGTATCTGTGGTATTAATTCTATGCCAAGAAAGGTTATGAATAAGGATGGAAAACCTACATTTGGTAAAAGAATTAAAGCTGGTATTTCGGGTAAGCCAATTTTTAGTTTAGCGCAGGAATTTATTATAGATACTCGTACAATTATTGATCAAGAAAAATTAAGTTTAATATTACTTGCAGCTGGTGGTGTAACATGCGCAGATGATTTTGATGTTTTTTTGGACCTTGGTGCAGACGTGGCTATGAGTGCTGGTGGTGCTATATGGAATCCTTATATTGCTCATAAATGGCATAAAAAACATTCATTTGTGTATTCACACTAGATGGGCCTATAAGACAAGCGGAGATAATTATGAATAAATGGGAGTTAGTTAGAAAGCTCTATGAAGTTAATGCAGTAAAATTTGGTAGCTTTGTTTTAAAAAGTAGTATTCAATCTCCAATTTATATTGATTTACGAGTCATTATTTCTTATCCAGACATTTTGCAAGCAGTTGCAAATTGCATGTGGAAAAAAGTAGCAACATACAATTTTGATCTTATGTGTGGAGTGCCTTATACCGCATTGTCAATAGCAACAGTTATGGCGATCAAACATAATAAACCAATGGTTATGAAGCGCAAGGAAATAAAAGGGTATGGAACAAAAAAGATACTTGAAGGTGTTTTTAAGGAAAAGCAAACTTGTCTTGTTGTTGAGGATTTATTTACTTCAGGTATTAGCTCATTAGAAACAATTAATTCACTGGAGAAAGCCGGTCTTCAAGTGGAGCATGTTGTGATACTTATTGATAGAGAGCAAGGTGGTGTTATTAATATCCAAAAACGCGGTTATTTTGTGCATTCTGTTTTTACTTTAACTGACATTATAAAAATTTTGTGCCAAAGTGGTGCAATCAATCAGGAGATAATTAATGTCGTTACTGCCTACATTAGACAAAACCAAGTCTATTTTTAATATAAATATGTTAACTTATGCGCAACGTGCTGAATATGCGCATCATCCATTGGCAAAAAGATTGTTTATGTTAATGGAACAAAAGCAGACAAACTTGATACACAATCCAGACGTGGATAACAAGAAACAATTTATTGCACTTACTGATGCTATTGGGCCGTATATTTGTGCACTTAAAACACACATTGATATTATTAATGATTTTGATTGGGATTTAATTGAACAACTTAAAACTCTTGCACAAAAACATAATTTTTTAATTATTGAAGACCGTAAGTTTTGTGATATCGGTTCAATTGTGCAAAAACAGTATCGTGATGGCATGTATAAAATTGTCGATTGGGCAGATATTATTATTGCTCATGCGGTTTCTGGTCCAGGTGTTGTTGATGGGCTTAAGTCTGTAGGTAAAGATAAAAATCGTGGCATGCTTTTGCTTTCTCATTTGAGTTGTGCGGGAAATTTAATTGATAACATGTATACAAAAAAAACTGTTGAGCTAGCAGAAACTAATACTGATTTTGTAGTTGGTTTAGTTGCACAAGAGCGTTGTACAACTGATATTGGATTGTTGATTGTTGCGCCGGGTATAAGTTTAACACAAAAAAAAGATAATCTATCTCAGCGGTATAATACACCTGAATATATGATTGGGCAATGCGGAATCGACGCTATTATCGTTGGGCGTTCAATTTATAATGCAGATGATCTAGTTGATTCTGCACAACAATATCGTGGTGCTGGATGGCAAGCGTACAAAAAGCGTATAGAAAGTTAATCGATATTTTTTTAATAGATACAAAAAAAGCTTTGCAAAATAGCAAGGCTTTTTTTGTATCAACATGTTTTTTATATTGTTGGTTGTTTAAATACATGTGCTGCGGCAGGTATATAGCTAGTTGAGTTTTCAAATAAAGCTTCTTTAATCATTGCTGCCTCTAGTCGCATTATGCCAATACCTCCACCAAAGCGAGGAAAAAAATTTAAATCAAGATATTGATTCAGTTCATTCATTACACGTTCTTTACCAAAGTGGTCAAAGAATAATTGTGCATATTTTCCGTCAACAATGCTGTGGAAATATGTTCTCATTTCTTCTTTATTGCATGAGCGCTCTGCAGACCCGATAGTTTCCATACCGTGCAAAATAACGTCAATTTTATTAAAGATACCATTGCCTACATGTTTCATATTCCAAAATGGGTCAGTACGTAGTGGATATTTCTCCAGAGAAATTGATGTACTAATCTCTTTAGACATACGCTCTTCTTCTGTATGTTCTAATATAGTAACGCCATAGCGAGAACATAAATCTTCATAATTGAGGTTTATAGGTGCCTTAAAACCAAGATAGGTAACTAATTCAACTTCTATTTCTTGTAAATCAGAAAAGTCTCCTCGTCCTTCAAAGTCGAACATAGGAAATAAACGTACGTGTCTGCCAGGAATTGGATTTGGTTCGTCTCGGAAACTTGGCCCTAAACAATAAACACCTTTCCATGAAGGATTTTTTAATAATTCTACTTCGAGCCACATTTGCCCGGTTTGCGGTAATGGAAATTTAAGCCCGCCAAGAAAGTATGTATTAATTGTTCGTGGATCTTCACATCCAGCCATGATTGACGTGCGATATGAAGCAGGAACTTCTATATATTCCTTTTTTTGAAAAAAGGCCCTTAGTTTTGTTACCATTTCATTGTAATGTAGAGTATTCTCCATATGTCTCCTTATTTTTTTAGATAATTATTTAGGCATACATACATATTGTTTTATTTGGGCACAAATTGTC
Source organism: Candidatus Dependentiae bacterium (assembly GCA_020431705.1). Lineage (NCBI taxonomy): Bacteria > Candidatus Babelota bacterium. Next base: position 37,091 of record JAGQHQ010000005.1, on the reverse strand, counting down.
AGAAGCATACTAGTGGTAAAAATAACTTGTCAACCGATTAGATAAATGAGTCCTTTTAAAAACAACAAAAAGACTACTTTTTTCTTTTATGATTTTCATGTAGAAATACTTCCCCCCAAAAAATTGTCCAATATCGCTTTTTATTATGATAATTTTAATTTTTTATTTAAAAATAGTAATTTATTAAAAAGGGAAACCATTAAAAAAATTGTTGTCACTAAACTGTTAGTTCATAATAAAAATAATAATACTCAAATACGGGCTTATTTAAGTATATCTAAATTAAAAACAAAGATTGAAAAAAAGTGGACTAAAGAAAAAAAAGACTGTGCGCCTATTATTGATCGCGTAATGATTCGTGAGCAACAATATCAAGATACGCACTATGTTTTTTATCATGGGCAAGAAGGACGTTTTCGCATACTGCAGGATATTATAAAAGAGCTGTATTCTGTTTTACATATCAAACGCACGGTGGTATAAAAATATATCGCTATACACAGGTTGAGGAACAAAAACAACATCAATATGAAAGTAATGTCAAAAAAATAGCACATGAAATGATTGCTGACTGGATCAAAGACAAAGATGTACTCAGTATTAAAAAAATTCTAAAAAAAGATTTACCACTTACTTAAATATTATCTTGGATAATATAATTCCATTATTTTTAAAAGAATGGAAGAAGCACAAGCAACAGGCGTATAAAGAATTTACAGAAGTTTTTTAAGTAATTCTTGAATAATTTTAGGATTACCCTTTCCTTGAGTTTTTTTCATTGCCTGACCGACAAAGTAGCCTACCATACGCTCTTTGCCCGCTTTGAGTTGTGCGACTTGTTGTGGACTATTTACAATAATTTCTTTTATCATTGCCTCAAGTTCTGGGCTAGCACCCATCTGCTCTAAGCCTTTTTCTTTTACGATATCAATAGGATTTTGCCCAGTTTGCGCAATTATTTCAAAAACTTCTTTTGCAGCATGATTGTTAATTTCTTCTTGTTCAAGCATTTGTATAATTATAGCTAATTTTTTTGGGGTGACTTTAAACTCAATAATAGACTGTTTATATTCTTTTAGATAACCAAGAACATCCCGTAAAATCCAGTTTACTAATTGTTTGCTTTGAGTTTCTTTGTATGCTTGTTCAAAATAGTTAGCAAGTGCGCGATCTTCCACCAGAATTTCTGCTTCATAGGGTGTTAAGCCAAGTTGACTTACAAAGCGACTAAACTTATCATGTGGCAGTTCTGGTAGTTGCGCAGCAATACGACTAATCCACTCTTGGTTTGTTTGAACCAAAGGCAGATCAGGTTCTTCAAAGTAGCGATAATCAGCCGCTTCTTCTTTTGATCGCATTGGACGAGATTCTTTTTTATTTGTATCCCACAAGCGGGTTTCTTGTTTTACTTTACCATCATTTTCTAATATATCGATTTGGCGTTCTATTTCGTATTCAATAGCGTCGCCAATGAATTTAAATGAATTGATATTTTTTAACTCACAACGAGTGCCAAGTTTTTCTTGTCCCTTTTTACGCACAGAGATATTGGTATCTGCGCGAAATGCTCCTTCTTCCATATTACCGCTACAAATATTTAAATATTGCACAATGGTACGCAGAGTTTTTAAGTATACTCTTGCTTCATATGTACTTGAAATATCAGGATAGCTAACAATTTCTAAAAGTGGTGTTCCTGTTCTATTGAAGTCAACAAAACTTTCTCCACTGTCAGGAGCATGAATGTTTCTTCCTGCATCTTCTTCCATATGAATACGAATCAAGCGAATCTTTTTAATACTTTCATCTTCAAGGCGGATGGGAATAAAACCTTCTGAGCAAATAGGGTTATCAGCTTCAGTAATCTGGTAATTTTTTGGCAAATCAGGATAGAAATAATGTTTACGCGCAAAAGAACATATAGGGGCAATGTTACAGCTTGTTGCAAGACCAGCCATAATTGCGTAATCAACTACCTTTTTATTTAAAACAGGGAGCACACCAGGTTGGCCGGTACAAATAGAACAAATATTTCTGTTGGGTTCCTTGGTAACGCTGTTGGAACATGTGCAGAAAATTTTGCTTTTTGTGGTAAGCTGGGCATGAACCTCAATACCGATAGTCAACTCGTAATCTGGGTAGTTGTCTAATACTGACGCTGTTTTTGCCATTATATATTCCTTTGTTTATGAGCATTCAGTATACTATTTTTTTTCAATTTTGTATTGGTTGAGCCCAAAATTCTTTTTAGTTACAAAGGTAATCCGGCAGCTACAAAAATTTTCAAGGGTAAGTACCGCATCATACTGAGCTGTTGTTATATACTTGAAAATATCTGGGTGAAGACTAATAGTAATAGAATCGCTAATTTTTTTGTCTTTTAGTTCTTGTGTTATTGCATGTAAAATAGTAAAACTTTGAGTTTGTACCGATTTAATAAAACCTGAACCTTCACATGTAGGACACGTTTCGGTCAACTGTTGAACTAGGGTTTTACCAGATCGTTTTCGAGTCATTTGTACTAAACCAAACTCAGAAACTTTCAGTACAACAGATTGAAATTTATCACGCTCTTTGAGTGTTTTTTCAAAAAATGTAATTAGCTTTTTCCGATTAGCTGCAGCAGCCATATCGATAAAATCAATAACAATCAACCCACCAATATTGCGTAAGCGTAGTTGGCGAACTGTTTCTTCTGCTGCCTCTAAATTTGTTTGTAGCATAGTGTCGGCCATATTTTTTTTACCGGTAAATTTACCGGTGTTAACATCAATAACTGACATGGCCTCAGTTGTTTCAATAATCAAAGAGCCACCAGATTTGAGCGGTACCTTTTTTTCGAGCGCTGCTTCTATTTGCTCTTCTATAGTGTAATATTCAAAAATTGGTGTTTTACCACGGTATAATTTTATTTTTTGTCTATGTTCGGGTGCAATTTTTTTTACGTAATTATAGATTGTTCTTTGTGTATCCTTGCTATCAACAATGATTGCTTCAACATCATTATCCAAATGATCACGTACGATTTGTAACGTGAGCTCAATATCTTCGTAAACACGTTCTTGAGGTTTTGCTTCTTTAAAACCGTTTTGTATCGTTTCCCATGTGCTTACTAATATCGAAATATCTTTTACAATTTCCCATTCTTTGCGCCCATCAGATGTGGTTCGAATAATAGCACCCATACTTTCTGGTAAATTTTTTTTTACAATTTCTTTAAGACGTACACGTTCTTGCCGATCTTCAATTTTTTTCGAAACACCAATACGAGGAATATTTGGCATTAAAACGATAAATCTACCAGGTAATGTAAAGCATGTAGTGAGTTTTGCTCCTTTCTCATATACTGGCTCTTTACTGACTTGAACCAATACCTCATCACCTTCTTTGAAAATTTTACTAATATCAATTGATTGACGAAGTTGAGCTGTTTTTTTAGAAATATCTTCTTCAAGTGAAATATGTTTGCTAAATTTGCCAAGTGCTAATTCTCTGTCTACTTCTGAAATATGCAAGAAGCCTGCTTTTTCTTGACCAATATTAACAAACGCTGTTTGAATTCCCGGTAATACTTTTGTAACTTTACCTTTAAAGAAAACTCGCTCAATAGACTGGACTGCCTGTGCAGAAAAGTATATATTCTGCAACGTACTATTGTCGCTAATAGCGATACGTATTTGCCAAGGATTTTTATTAATTAAAATTTTTTTCATAATATGATTTGTACCATTATGTTGCGTATTCTTTTCCCTTCTTATTTATTAAATATACCCTATTTTCATATGTATGAGTAGAAAATTAATAAAAAGTGTGCTACGCTCTCTGGCAGTAGGTTAAGTATGTGATTAATTTTTTTATAATTAGGAGTAAAAAGATGAAAAAAGCATTGGCTCTTTTTCTATTTGTGTTAGTTGCGCTTCCAGGGTGCTTTGGGAAGAAAAAAGAAAAAGCTGTAAAAAAAGATAGTAAGAAAAATGTATTCTCTTCTGTTGATATTCCTACAGCAGACGGTGATATGAGTGCCGTTTTTGATGATGAAATGGGAGATTTTATAGAAGTTGATGAATCTATGGCGTATGATGACATGAGTGATGATGAGCTTGATTTAGCAGATGTTGCATATGCTGATGATCTTGCAAAAAACGTAAAAGCTGATTCGGTGGAAGTTGATGATTTTTCTTGGATTCAAGAGTCACAACAACAAGAGTTTAAGGCTGTTTATTTCGACTTTGATAAGTTTAACATTCGAGAAGATCAAGAAGACACAATGGCATTTAACATAGAACAAGCGCAGCGTGCATTAGTAGAAAATCCTGATGCAAAAATTACACTTATTGTTGAAGGTCATGCTGATAGTGCTGCAGGATCTGATGCATATAACCTTGCGCTATCAGAGAAAAGAGCAAAAATAGTAAGAGATCGTTTTGCTGCTGCAGGTATTCCAACTGATTCAATTAAAATTGTTGGTCGTGGTTCAGAAGTGCCAGCAGTCGTCGATGGTAAAATTGTTGAAGGTGATAGAAACCAACAATGGGCAAATCGTCGTGACGAAATGAGAATCATTATCGGTTAGTCTGGCTAATTTTTAAAATATTGAAGGGAGCTTCGCAAAAGCGAACTCCCTTTTTTTTTTATTGATATACAAAAAATCGCTGAATAAATAAAAACCGAGCGAATTACTTAAGCATTTTTTCTACAAGTGTACGAATTTCGGTGCCGGCATGCTTTTTTTTGAATGTTTGTAGACTTTTTTTCATTCTTTGCCTATATGCAGTGTCGGAAAAAAATTTAGTGACGATATGTGCAATATCTTTTTCACTTTTAATACTTAATCCAAAATTGTGTTGTGTAACAAAATCATGATTAAATTTTTCCCATTCTAGTGTACCGCTTGTTGCATCAAGAAAAAGTGGCAAATTCATATACAGTGCTTCACATACGCTAACTGACCCAGATTTACCAATAAACACATCTGATATGCTCATTAAGTCAGAAATATGTTCAGTAAAACCAATAATAGTAGTTGTTATATGTGGTGGAAAACTAACTGTACGAATTTTTCTGACTACGTTAGTGTTTTTACCCGTACAAATTAAAACATGTATTGCCACTTTTATTTTCGCTAGTTCTTGTGCAAAATCATACAGTGCATTTGAACCACGATACCCCATTAATAGTAAAATAACTGGTTTATTGGGCAAAACATCATATTTGTGCTTAATATTCTCAATATCTTTGTGGGTAAAAAAAACTGGCCTGATGGGAAAGCCAGTTACAACAAGTTGTTTTTTATTAATTTGTGCTGGTGCAATTGTCTGAGCAATTGTATCGTCGTCAAATGAGCAAGTAAAACGAAAATGCTTTTCTTGTGGTTGATTAATACCATTTATTACTATCGTTGCATCCAAATCTGTAGGAACAATAATAAGAGGTATACCAAGATTTTTTGTACTTTTAATCAGTGCTGCATTAATCAGCGGTACTACAGAAATAACCATATCCGCATTTTCTTTTTTTAGATATGCTGTCAGTAACTGTACAAGTGGTCCGCTACGAATTCTCATATAATATGCACCGATTACTTGGCAAGCACTTAGTAGGCGAAACCATTTTTTTGTTAGAAAATCATTATAAAATCGTATCCAATCATATTTACCAAATGTGATTTTTCGTATTACATCAAGAGGGTGTATAACGTCAGAGAAAGTATTTACTGCATGTACTTTATAATGAGATCCTAAATATATTTTGAGCGCATCTGAGACTGCTAAATGTCCACCACCGCCTTTACTGGTAAGAATAATTATTTTTTTCACTGTTTTGCCTGATTATTTTATTTTTAATTACTTACCAACACAAAATTCACGAAAAACAGCATCCATTCCTTTTTCGCTGATGCTTTTGCCTGTTAGTTGATTTATGTGAGAAATTGCATCATTTAAATGATATGAGATGAGTTCGTACTGGATATTTTCTTTAAGCATTGGTGTGATTTTTTCTAATTTTTTTTCTAAGCCGAGCAAAATGTTAAATTGCCGTTTATTGAGGAGAAACGATGATTCGCTGCGTTTTAATAACTGCATGATTTTTTTTTCTATTTTTTGTTCAAGAAGTGTTATGTTATGTCCGGTTTTACTTGAAACAGTAATACTATGTTCCTCTTTTTTATCATTTATATATTTTTGCATATCATACTTAGTGTTCACACAAATTATTTTGCTGCGATATTTTTCAAGCAGTTCTGTATATATTTTTTTTTGTTCAGTATAGAGCTGAGATAATGAGTCGCTCACAAGTAAAATAATATCGGCTAAATGTGCTTGTTCAAAAGATTTTTTAATACCAAGTTCTTCAACAACATCATCAGTTTGTCGTAGTCCTGCCGTGTCAACTAATGTCCAATAGTTTCCACTTCTATATATACCTGCTTCAATAGCATCACGAGTTGTGCCAGCAATATTAGTAACAATAGCTCGTTCTTGACTAAGCAATGTATTAAATAATGATGATTTTCCAGCATTTACAGCTCCAATAAGTGCAATTCTAATACCATTACGTATATGTTGTTGTTGGTCAAATGTTTTTTTAATATCCTTAATATGTGTAAGTACATCAGAAAGTAATTGTAAAATTTGATTTTCAAAGGTTAGATCTTCTTCATCGATAAACTCAAAACTTGCTTCAGAAAGCGCTAGAGCCTTAATTAAATTGTTTTCAATTGTATGTAACCAGCCAGACAAACTTCCTTCAAGCTGAGCAAGAGATTGTTTGAGTGCTTGTTGTGTATGTGCATGAATAAGCTCATTAATTGCTTCTGCTTGTACCAAATCAATTTTGCCATTCAAGACCGATCGTTTGGTAAATTCACCATTTTGTGCTAATCGTGCACCATTTTTAATAGCCTCTTGGATAATTGCTTCAATAATAAATGGATTGTTGTGGCAGCTAATTTCTATTGTGTCTTGGCCAGTGAATGTTTTTGGGCCTCGCATTAAAAAAAACAAAACCTGATCAATAGTAGTACCGTTAGTATCAACTATCCAGCCATATTGAATAGTATGTGTTTTTTGCTGATATATTTTTTTGTTGCCAGGTAATTTGCTGATATGTGTTACGATTTCGAAACTATCGACTCCTGACAAACGCAAAAGTGCTATTGCGCCACTTCCTTGTGGTGTGCAACAAGCAATAATTGATTCTTGATCTTGTGATAATAAAACGCCAGGGCGTGCTACAAAAGACACTACAACCCCCACTACAATAATATAACTATTCTTTTTTGTCCCTAGAGTCGTTGTCCCCAGAATCACTTTCTTTGTTAGAAGAAATCGTTTGCTGATTCACGTATTTTTTTTCACCAGTTGAAGTTTTATGAAAAGTAACGTTATCTCCGGCAACAGGTCTACGATGAGTACTTCTGAAAAGCATTGTTGTTTTTGAAGATTTTTTTTCATCAACATTTTTTATCGGCTTTTTTTGTTCGTGTTCTTTTGGTTGATGTATTTCTGAGCGCTCAGGAGTTCTTTGCTGTTTTTCTTGATATTGTTTTGTACGTTGGCTATCAAATCGCTTTTCTCCTCGCAGGTCTTTTCTCGGCTGATCTTGACGACTGCGTTCTTCTATTCTTTGTTTCTCAGAAAAACGATGCTGCCTTTCATCATGCGGTAATTTTTCTTGATTATGTCTCTGGTTGATACGGCGGTTTCCGCGCTCATCTTCTTTGGCAGTAAAACGCTTTTGTTGTTGATTATTAAAACGTTTTTTTTGTTTATACTGTGTTGTTGGCTTTGATTCTTGACCTTCAACAAAAAAAAGCGCGACTTTTGCTGGTTTACGGGTCATACCCAAAAAATTTGTTTCTTCCTTTTCAAGAATTTTTATCGTAAATTCTTGAGGGCAACCGGCACGATTCCAGCCTTTTTCTATAGCTTTAAATATTGAAGATGCTGCTTCTACTAATGATTTCATAATAAGGAAAATATACCAGTTATTTAGCAAATAAGCAAGTTATAGTAGTAAAATAAAATTGTTCTGTGAGATACAGACTCGATGCAGATTTGGAGCGGGAAACGGGGGTCGAACCCGCGACCTCTGCCTTGGCAAGGCAGCGCTCTACCGCTGAGCTATTCCCGCAAGAAATTCAAATAATAATGATCTATAACCAAAACTACCTAAAAATGTATCATTACCAGGTTATTTGTCAATAAATTAAGGATATACATACATAAAAAAATTCCGTATGGTAAGATCATGATTAATCACATAAGTGGAACCATAACAGCCATTACACAAGATTCTATTATTCTTACTTCTGGACCTATAGGATTTTCCCTATATGTGGCAAACTCTGCATTTTTTAAAATAAACCAAAAAATTACCATACAGGTTTATATGTATTGGCATCAGGAAAATGGCCCATCTTTTTTTGGTTTTACTAAGCCAGCAGAGCGACATCTTTTTGTTTTAATTATCAGTTGTTCTGGCATTGGGCCGCGTATAGCTTTGTCTATTTTATCTCATATGAGCCCGTCAGAATTTGTAGAGGCAATTCAGACTGCAAATGAGCGCGCTCTGAGCGCGGTTAATGGTATTGGTACGAAAAAAGCAGAGCATATAATTGTTCAACTCAAACATAAAATCTCTCAATTAATCGAAGAAGGAGTTGATCTAGGTGCCCAAGGAGAAAGTGTCCAGCAGCGAAATCAGCTTGTTGATGTGCTTAAATCACTTAATTATTCTCGATCAGAAATTAACAATACACTGACTCATTTAAATGAGCAATACAACGATCCGACACTTCCATTTGATAAGCTTATGCGCCATGCATTAGCATTTTTAGCAAAAAAATTGTAAAATAAAAACTCAATCTTTACTCATTTGCTTATCGTACACTTTCTCTTTAATACATTTTTGTTTATTCGATAGATATACAGCTAAAAGGAACATTTCATGGCTTTAATAGATTTTTTTAAGTGGTTTAATGAGATTACTGCATTGCCAGCAACAGTTATATTTTTTGGTGTGGCTGTGCTTTTGACACTTAAAACAAGGTTTGTGCAACTTCGTTCATTTCGTTATTTTTTACAACTTTTGCGTAAAGGATTCCAGGAGTCAGATACAAAAGAGCAAGATGTAAAAACAATTAATCCATTTCATGCGCTTTTTACTGCAATGGCAAGTACTATCGGCATGGGAAACCTGGTGGTGCCAGCGGTTGCTATTTATTCTGGTGGGCCTGGTGCGTTGTTTTGGTTACTTATTTATATTTTCTTTGGATGTGTAACAAAATTCGCAGAGGTTTCTTATGCGGTTGAGTCTCGGGTAAAAATGGATGATGGTACTGTTATTGGCGGGCCAATGCAATACCTTAAATATATTGCTTCATGGCTTGGTGGTTGGTATATGTTTGTAATTGCTTTTTTATATATGAGTTGGTCTGCTTTGCAGGCAAACACGCTAGCATTGATTTGCTTTCAAGAAGGTATTTCAAAGATATATATTGGTATTGCTCTATCGTTATTGATGATTTTTGTTCTTCGTGGCGGTGCGCGGCGAGTTGGGGTAATTGCGAGCAAATTAGTACCAATTATGTTTACACTGTATGTTGTGTTTGCAATGTTTATTTTATTGCGGGATATTTCAGCGGTTTATCAGGCATTTTCTCTTATTTTTACCAGTGCATTTTCATCAACTGCTGCACTGGGTGGTTATGTTGGTGTTGCGTTGTTACAAGCAATGCGATCGGGTATTTATCGTGGTATTTTTATTACTGAAGCGGGTATTGGGACCTCCTCAATTGCACATGCAATTGCGGATACCAAAAAACCATCTGATCAAGGTGTACTTGCGATGTATTCCATGATGAGCGATGCATTTTTATCTACTATTTCAGGGCTTCTTGTTTTAGTTACTGGTGTCTGGATGCAGGGTAATTTTAGAAGTACGTTTATCTATGAAGCATTTAAAATGCACGCACCTGCAGCAGGTGACATTATCTTGCTTATTACGATTTCATTATTTGTGTTAACCACTGTGATTGGTAATACATTTAATGGTAAGCAAAGCTTTGCACTTTTGACACATAATAAGTATATTTCCGTTTATTTAAGTATGAGCGTTGTGGCAATTTTTGTTGGCGCGTTGGCTGATGTTGAATTTATGTGGGCTTATTTGGATGTATTATTGACACTTATTGCGATACCAAACGTTCTCGGTTTGCTTTATTTAGCGTTTAAAAAACCTAAAGTGCTTGAGGTAAATTAGGCTTGCTGTAAAGGCATAAGCTTTTTACTTTTTTCAAGCTTTTTCTTGCTATGTTCAAATGCCTGTAATGCTGCGTTACGTGTTAAACTACCCAATATTTGAATAAGTTCTTTTTGTAGTGTTTGCATTTGGATGATTTGAGTAGCAATATTTTTGTATTGAACAGAGTCCTTTGCTATACTGTTTTTTTCTAATTCTTGTAATTGAATAGTCAGTAATTGAATGGCTTGTGTAGCGTATTGCAATGCTTGTTCTTTTTCCTTTATTACTTCAAAGTGTAATAAGGTGGCATTTTGCTTTATTTGTTGATCTTTACTTGGGCCAAAGAAGCTTTTTATCGCTTTATTAAATGCAAGAGATATTGGGAGTGTTGCAACAAATAAACATACTTGTATAGTACCCTGTATAACTGATTGCTTGGTTCCTTGTCCAACTAAATCCTTGAATGTTCCAAACCACGTTATTGGCTCTGGCTGATAAATATACATCGTTTTTATTTCATGTGAAATAAATAACGTAGAGGCCATACATACAGCTACTAAAAAACTAATTATCTTTTTTTTGAATTCCATTATAATCTCCATTTATTGAAATACATAAGCGCTATATAAACTCTAGCATGTAACATCCTAATTTTTATACAAACAACCAATTTGTTATTGTTTCACGTACTTTTGAGACACTTTTTTTTGTTAAATCTTTTTTTACTGTATCAGTCGCAAGTTTAATTGGCTGGTTGTTGCTGCCAGCGTATAAATTAAACAAGCCAAATGTTCTTGATGGGAAACCAGGTGCAGCAACTTTTGCAATTTTTTTTATTGTTACTTTTTGAACGATATTTTGTGTTGGGAATGTACCAGTTATGATAGTATCAGTGACTGCAAATGTGGCAATTTTATTGCCGAGATTAGTTGTTTTACCTAATACAGATGACTTTTTTACTTTATCAGAAAAAATATTATTTACTCCATATTTAAGGCTAGCACTAACCAAACCAGAAACCGTTTTTTTTGTGTCGCATATTGCTGCTACTGGAGTAAGCCATAGCGATTTTTTTACACAGTGTTTTGCGCAAGATTGCAAGAATGTGTGACTAATATTTGTTTTCTTTTTCAAAAGAGCATTTGTTATTGCTGTATCAAGTGTATCTTTACTAGCTTCTACTGCAATATCATAAATAATATTGAAAGTTTTAACTGCAATTGGATTGTTATCAAGACTAGATTGAACAATTGGTCCTTTTGAATCAGCATAACTGAAATTAATCAAATCAGAGCTCATTGAATCATACATTTCATCAAACATACCTATAGCAGGCACATGTGAGGTTAATAATGTTACTAATGTTAATAACGATAACAATTTTAGCTTTTTAAGCATGACAATCCTTTACAATACGGCTAACACATAATTTCTTTTGCATAATAACCATGGTATCAAATATAATTTTTTTTGCAAATGGTAAAAAATAATAAAAAATATACTTTTGGATGGTATTTTGATGAGGGTGCTTATTAAAGTAACTTAATGGATATGTAGAATAAGATATGGTTATTTGACAAAGGCTTTTTCTATGCTGATTTTAGTAATCCTTCTTCCTGCTCAAATTCAATTAAATTAAGCTTATCAGCGTAATATTGACGACTAAGATCTTCAATTTTTTGTTGTTGATTATTACATAGTTTTGCAAATTGCTGTAAAAATTGCTCATCTTGTTTTTTATACTTGGTGTATCTCAATGATGATCGATACAAACTAAGCATTGTTTCATTAGTTAAAAGTATTTTTTGTCCCTCTAGAATCTCTTTTTCCAGATCAACTCTGAGTTTTTCTTGTGGGCTCCAGTAGTAGTGACCCACTTTGATAACGTAACTAATGCCCTTGACTGTATAGTGTGTAACAATAGTACTTGCACCAAGTATAAGAGGAAATAAGCATGGGTGTTTTTGAACAGTGCTAGTGCATGCCTTGAGCAACTCTACGGTAGCATCAGAAATATCTCCAGTTTTTATGGGATGATAAGAGAAAATAGTAAAAATAATAGCGGAAAAAAAAATACGCATATTGAATATATACATAATTTTTTTTAGCTGTTTATTACTAGAATAAGTAAGCATTATATTTATTTTTATTTTTTTTTATATATAACTAACAGATTCTTGTTTATTAGTTTCTTCTAAAATATAGCTTCCTGACGAAGTGTCTTGATTATCAAAGTTCAAATAATCGATTTCTTTTTGTTTTTCTTCTTTAGGTAAATAAGAAGAGGAGTTGGTAACGAAATTATTCATTATTCTAGGACGTTTTTTCTTTGGTTTTTTGATTTTTTTTGTTTCAAGCATAGGCTGTTTTTTGGGAAGCTTTATTTTGTATCTTTTAGCAATAGTCTCTGAAAAGTTATTTACTTCATTATTATATTCAACGGGAAGCTGTTTTAATACAGCGTTGGATTTTTCTGTATCAGCTTTACTTCCTCTTATTTTTCTGACAGTTGCATTCATTTCACTTAGATTACTCAGATAAGTCATTATAAGGTTAATATCTTGTATTTGCTCGGCGGCTATTATGTCACAACTAGTTTTTGTTTTTAGTATTTTATGAATAAATACGTATCCAGTAGTAATAGCAAGATTTATTGCGCCGCCAGTCAATTCCATAATACCCCTTTGAATGCCAGCCTCAAATCCTTTTAATAGATTACCTCCAAAAAAATGAAATGGGTTTTTCCATAGGTGTTGCATTTCAAGTGAGCTGAGCCCTATGTCACGAATGTGCATTGCCTGTGCTGCATCGCGACCCTCTTTTTCTGGATCAGCATCCACTTTTGTAGTATACCTTCTCATTCTATCTGTAAAAAGGAGAACGACAATTTCCCTTTGTTCTCTTGGTGAGAGTAGATTAAAAACCTTTTTTTGTTCTTCTGTTGCTTGAAAAAGAGCAATTTTTTTTATAAAGTCATCAATATTTTCTTCCATTGCCCATACGCTACCTACAAAAAAAGAGTAGACTAAAATAGCTGCTAAAAAACGTGTAAAAAAATCTTTTGATTTCATGTTAATTCTCCGTTACAAAGAAAAAAGCAAAAAATGCCCAAAAATGCCCTATAAATAGAGTTATTTTATCAGAGTTTTGGCTGTGTGTAAAGAAATCTGTGGCTTTATTCTCAAGTGTAGAAAATTCTACTGTTTGTAAGATATGGTTCTGACAGTAGGATTTTTTGTAATGCGGAGAACAAAAATGAAGAAAAAATTGTATTGTTTTTTTTGCTTATTGATTGTGTGCACTGCTAGTAGCATGGAAAGAAAAATCAATAAAAAATCCATTGAAAAAACGGGTGTCATGTGCACTTTATTAAAAGCCATTGGCAATTCTTTTGTACTTAGTGGGCAGATATTTAACCCCAACCCATATAATGCAAAAGTTGTTTGTGATGCGCTAGATAAAAGACCCCCATCCTGAAGAACAAAAATACCGCATTGATAGCAAAAAATGACACTGATTTACTTTTGTGCGCCATGGCGCTATACTCCTTCTCCCAGGTTAAATATTTTAAAACTGCCCTTTGCAGGAGGCGATATAATGAACAGCAGATACTCTATTTATCTTGTAATTATTCTTTTTCATGGTGTTATATTTGGGATTACGGAAAAAAAGTCTTATGGTAATTCAAAAAGAAGGCAGAAAGAGTCTGCTGCGTTAATAAAGCATAATGAAAAAACAGCTACTCCCGGACTTGGTAAGCGCTTTGCGCAAGTGACATTCCAAGAATGTAAAAATTTTTTTGCCAGCTTTTTTACGAAAAATAACTTTAAATACAAGTGTGAAAATCGGCATTAGTTAAAGGGCAGATTTCACTTGGCCATACTACGCTCTTTGAGCTTCGAAGGGCAAGTTATGCTATGAGTTGCATAACTTGAAGTAGTCGCGATAAATACTGCCGCCTGTGCGTAGGGTGCGGTTTTGTGTTTCAAAATCAACATGATATAATCCGAACTTTTGCGTGTAAGCGTCGTTCCATTCATAGTTATCCATAAGTGTCCAATAAAAATAACCACGAACATCGTACCCCTGCTGTAGTGCTTTATAGACACTATCGATTGCAACTTTAATAAAGTGCCCACGGTTAACATCATTTTCGTCGGCAATGCCATGCTCAGTGATATAAATTGGTTTACCCAGATCACTCATTTGAACAATTGCATCATATATCCACTCTGGCGCACATGGATATTCCATATCTGTCATAACTTGGTTTGAATAACAGGTTGGACCGGCAGTACCAATAATTACGCGAGAATAAAAGTTAAGCCCAATAAAATCATATGATTGTGGTGCATCAGAGTTGTAACCAGTCACATTACACATCTGCCCAGAAAATGTCGGCAGTTTTCCTATAAATGGAATTTTGTATTCAAAAATACCTGTTTTTAAAAATTCTTTTGTTGCGTGATGTGCAAATGTAAAGGTAAAAATACGAGATACCAATGCGCCAAGTGGGTTAGAAAGATTCAACTGTGTGCACAGTGCATTGATGTTATGTTTATATGGCTCAAAAGTTAATAGCTGATGCACAATGCCAATTTGTGCTTGTTGGCCACCTGGCAGTGCTTTTAATTCTTTATACACTTGTACATGCGCTTGTAATAAATTAAATAATACATGCCCTGCCAAGCCAAACTGAAAAACACGCCCGGGAGGATGAAGGCCAAGTACATAGCCACATGCGCTTAGTACAGTTGGCTCATTAATGGTGCACCAAAATGGAACTTTTTTACCTAAGCGATTAAAAATACGTTTACAATAACGAACAAAATAATCAATATTTTCTGCTTTAGTAAATCCACCCATTTGCTCAAACCATAAGGGGTGTACAAAGTGATGCAGCGTAATCATTGGCTTAATGCCATTTTCAATCAATGCATCAACATATCGTTCAAAAAAATCTAAATATTTTTCATTAAAGATACCTTCTGATGCTTCATAATCTGCCCATTCAATAGAAAATCTGAATGCATTTACGCCAAGATCCTTAAGGAGTTTGATGTCATCAAATGCACGATCATAAAATTCTGTTGCACGGCCAATTTTTGCACCACCTTCAATAACTGATGTAGGGCGTATGAAGCCAATATGTTTAAAGTTAAAGCATGTTTTTTGGTTTTCAAAACGGCTCCAATTACTTTGTCCATTGATATGGCCACCATTCTGGTAGGCAGAAAGGGCGCAGCCTTTTAGAAAGCCATGAGGAAAAATTGGTCCACTATTACTATTTGTAACTATTGAGAATAACAGTGCTATACAGGAAAAAAGGCGAGTTATAATAAGAAAAATTTGCATAAACAAACCCCCCACTTAAACAATGACTATATTTTAGAAAAAGTATGCATTATTTATGTTTAATTGTCAATTAGCCTATTTATCTTGTGTTGTGCCGTATGGATTATAGAATTTCATGTTTTATGTTGCCTGAAAAAATAAAGATTTTACATGAATAGAAGTTTTTGGAAAGAGTTAAGAAAGATTATTCCTAAGAAAAAAAGCATTAACTTTTATATAAAAATTTTGAAAAAATACCAAAGAAAAAATTGTGAAATTCAATAGATTATTAGAAAGAGTGTTTTGATATTTGGAATATCTAGTAAGGTATGTTTATTCGATGGAATAAGAAAGTTGAAAACTACATAGCGGCAATTTGGATTGCCGCTATATTCTATACATTGAAGTATTTATAAATTTTGGAATAGGTTCTATAATTGAAAATTTGCAACCAAACTAAATAAAGGCATAGTAGGACTAAACTTCCGATCTTTAATGGTCTGTTCTGCAGTACAAATTCCATACATAATGAAAAATTTTGCAATGCCCTCAACTGCCACACCCGCAGAACTATTTCGTTCTACATTCAATTTTTTGAAAAGCCATGGCAGCACATTTTCAGAGATAACACCATAAGCATATCCTCTTACAGCACCACAAACTCCTTTTTTGATACAAGAAATAGAACTAAATGGTCTTTTAAATTGTGTATGTACTAAGTTAGAAGTATAATATGCATAAGATAGCATATGTATTCCAGATTCTTCTAATGAAGCATATGCAATTTCTGGACTTATCCAAGTAATTTTCTTACTTTTTTTAGTTGGTACAGACATTAAAAAATTCTTAACAACTCTATCCCTGCCTAGGACTCTTTGGTATAAACATGCCGTATTAGCTAACGCTATGATATTGTACTTTAGTTGTTTTTTTGTAGTTTCACTGAATATCACACCTGAAAAACCAAGACTGATTGTTGCCAAAAAAAACATAATATGCTTAATAGAAAAAAAACTCATGAATCCTCCACTTTTAAATATATTACAACAAAATATATAATATACTTATATAATAACAAAAAAAACAAAATGTGCAACTTGTAACCATTTAGTCCATATAAGATTTTTGGGTATTCACTATATTCTATATTCTATATTTTAAGGTATCTATGAATTTTGAAGTAAGTTTTTAAAAAAAATCTTACCATTCTTTTCTACAATAAAGTCTTCATCAATAAGTTGCCCAAAAACACTTTCAACCCGTCCTTTTTCGTGATTAATAAAATCAAATAAGCTACTTTTTGTGATACTATTATGTTTAATTAATATTTTCAAAATCATACCTCTAATTTGTCGGTTAGAACCTTCAAATTTAGACTGCTTGGTGTAATGTTTACTTTTTTTGTTGGGATTAGGTAACCTTTTTTTGAGCATAACACCATAATCCATCAGTGCATAATACCATTCACGTGGATTTGTTGTATCAAGCGTTAATTTAATTAATGGAAAAATTTCTTTATCATGCACTTTTTCTTGATACTGAAAAAAGTGGTGAATAAATACAGCGCGAATATTTGTTTCTATAAATACAGTTGGACTATTAAAAGCAAATGCACAAATTGAAGAGGCTGTTGCTGGACCAATACCAGGGAGTGCTTCAAGTATTTGCGGACAATTTGGCAATTGACCATCAAACTCATTTACTACTTTTTGTGCAATACAGTGTAAATACTTGCCACGCCTATTATATCCAAGCCCTTGCCACAATCGCAATACATCAAGCAATGATGCACTTGCAAGTGACTTAAAATCTGCAAATACCGCAATAAAATTCTTATATTTTTCAATAACTCGACACGTTTGCGTTTGTTGAAGCATGATTTCTGAAACAACAATTTTGTATGGGTCGTCAATATAACGCCAAATAAATTTACGGCCCGCTTTTTTGTAAAACGACCAAATATACTGTTGGAAATTTTTTATTTGGTTTTTCTTTAAATATCTCATGAGAGTAATACAAATAATCCACTTATTGCAAAAAATTAGTTTTATAATATACAGTAAGTTTAGGAAAAGATTTAAGTATAGCATACACAACAAGGGGGGGGATATACTAGCTACAACAGCCATTTTAAAAAAATCGCAAATAAGGGTCAAATTATGACTCAGGGATTATGGCGATACACTTAGTCCTTTACTTATTACATATTTATTGCGCTATGTTTCTGGTATTCCACTAACAGAACAACAACTTGGAAAAATAAAGTATACCAAGAGTACACAAAAACAACGAGCATTCCTATCCCATGGTTTGTAAAAAAAGTAAATTAAAAATAATGCTTTTAGGATAAAAAAAGAGGTGTTAATGAAGGAGTCAAAAATAGCAATTATAGGCGCAGGGCTGGTTGGCTCAACCATTGCTTATACCCTCATGCTTAAAAATGTAATCGCAGAAATAATACTCGTAGATATTGACGAGGTTCGCTGCACAGGTGAGGTGTTAGACTTATCGGATGCTCTAGCCTTTTGTGAAACATCAATAGTGCGTAGCGGTACATCACAAGACGCTAGCCTGGCAAATATTATTATTATCGCTGCTGGAAAAAAACAAGAGCCTAGGCAAGACCGTTCAGAACTTGCACAAACAAACAAAAAAATTGTCGCCTCAATAATAAACAATATTAAACCAATACGAGAAGATACTATTATTTTAATGGTTACTAACCCTGTCGATGTTTTAACACATTACACACAAAAAATAAGTGGCTTACTGCACAATCAAGTTATTGGGTCTGGCACGTATTTGGATACACAGCGATTACGCGGATTACTAGCAAAAAAAATTGGTATCGCTCGTCAATCAGTTGATGTATATATTTTAGGTGAACATGGCGACTCACAAGTTCCTATTTGGTCAACTGCGCATATTAATGGTTCTTTGATTAAAGATTTTATCGATTTAAATAACCAAAAATTAGAACAAATTGCACAAGAAACGCGCAGGCGCGCATATGAAATAATAGAATGCAAAGGAGCAACGTATTATGGTATAGCAAGCTGTGTAACTGATATTTGCGAAGCAATTCTGTTTGATCAGAAACAAATTTTTCCCATTTCTTGCTATATCAAAGAATACGACACGTGCTTAAGCATGCCGGTTGTTCTTGGCGTACATGGTGTAGAATCAATTGTACCAACACACTTAAATGAAACTGAGCAAAAACAATTACAAGAATCCGCAATAAAAATAAAAAAAATTACAAGCACATTAGGTATATAAATGAGCTTGTAATCTATGTAGAAACAGTGAGTATATACTATGAAAAAACCTGTTCTCATTATAGTAATATTGATTATTGTTCCACTTATTTTCTCCAGTTATAGAACTGGAAAAATGAGAATTCCACAATCAATCAAGAAAAAATATCAACCTAACATAAAGAAGTATTTATCGCCAAGACTAAAAGCATGGTATAGATCCCGTTATCAGGATTTCACTATATCTACAAAAAAGAATATACAAAAACATAAAAAAATATTCTTACAATCAGATACAACAGAAAAAGTGAAAAACATACAGAAAAAACCAAGCAATTGGACAAATTGGATAAACACATTCAGCAAATGGTTTAACTTCGGCCAGACAATAAAAAAATACTAACAACTTTTAAGTAACAAAACATTTCTGAATTAAGAAATTACCTTTTAGACTCTGCCTATTCTAAGTGTTAGCAAATTATCTACATCAAGCACATTTTGTACAGCCTCTTTAACTTGAGTAATTGTTATTTTTTCAAAATCTTGCGCTCGAGCATCAAAATAGTCCTCTGATAAATTATATTTATCCAAAAAAAGAAACACACTTGCGATACTATAATTGGATTCAAAATGATTAACCAACGAGTTTATAATTGCATCCTTGGCATGCTCAAATTCATCTTTTTCAATCGTGTCTGCTACACCTTTTAATGTTTCTTTAATCGCATCTTCTGCCTCTTGCAAACGATCAACAGAAACTATTGTTTTTACGGCTATCATTCCCGGTTCAATATCAACGTTAGCAATTAAAGATCCGTTGATTGTATAAAAAAGCCCAGTTTGCTCACGTAGTTGAAATAAACGAGAACTCATAGAGCCAAGCACGCCGCCTCCTAAAATTTGATCAAAAACCAAAAGCTTATCGTAGTCTTTATCGCAACGATTGATTGAAAGACCAACAAAGCAAAGGGTGACCTGATCACGATTAATTGAATGATTGATTTCTTGCCCCGACGTCTTTTCAAGCCCTGGAAACTCTATGTCTTCAACACTACTTCCAATCCATGCACCAAATATTTGCTCAAGCTCTTTTTCCAAATTATAACCAGAGAAATCACCAACGATAGATATTTTTGCACCATTAGGACTAATATATTTTTTGTAAAACTCCACTAGATCATCACGAGTAATTGATTTAATTGACTCTTCTGTTCCCAATGAGTTTTTGCTATATGGATGCCCCTTATAAATTTGCTCTTTCAACAACTGACCCGCAAAATAATACGGTTCATCCCAAAAATTTTTAATATCTACTAAAATCTGGGTACGCACTTTTTCTATACATTTCTCATCAAAAATTGAATCAGTAAGTATTTCATATAACAGCTCAAGCCCTTTAGGTAAATCCTGCGCTAGCATACTTATAGCAATAGAGCCTGGATATACAGAAAAAGACATACCGCGTGATTCAAATTCATGCGCAAGTTCAGTTGCAGTATATTTACTTGTTCCCTCAGAAAGCATTCGTGCCACAAAACCATAAAGCCCCTGTTTATCTTCTGGGTCATAATATGCTTTTGCTTTTAAATCTAAAATAAGATTAATTTTTGGCGTTGTATTGTTGTTATAAGATAAAACCCTAACTCCATTTGAAAGCTCGGCTTTTCGGGCATGTGGAAAATGAAATTTTTTCGCTTTTTCTGGTTCAATAGTAAGCGCATAACGCGGTGGCTCAACCGGCGTGTAGCGAATTCTTTCCGATAAGATTTTCTTATCTTCTTGATCAGAAAATTGCTGTAATAATGCCCACTGCTCCTTTTCTTCTTTTGGTAATGGTAAAATAGCGCCCTTGTGCATTATAGATGGACGCATATATGCCTCAACCAGATTTTGTGCTTTTTTCCTTAATTGCTCAATTGGCTCACTTAAATACTCAAATGCATAATTTTCATCGCCAGTTGCCAAAAAACTTTCGCCTATTTTATATGCTTGTTGTTCCATGTCTTCTAATAATTTGTAATATTGCATTTGTAATTTTTTCACAGCGCGCTGCATTTCATCATCACGCAAACCACCCTTAACAATAGAAGCTATTTCTTCATTAATCAGTAATTCTATTGTGGCAACATCTTCCATACGTTTCGGTTCAAAACTTATAATAAACAATCCATATTCGAATAAATTCCAAGACGAAGCACTGATAGATGTTACCAATTGCAACTCGTCAACCAACTTTTTATACAAGCGAGATGCTTTACCCGAGCCTAAAATTAAAACTAATAAATCTATTATATGATCAACTTTTTCATAAAATCCTGGAACTACGAAAGCATTAACTATAAGTGACTGCTTAACATCGCGATAGAACGTAACCTGTTTGGAAACAATATCTTTATTATAATAGAATGATGGACGTTTATAATCTGATTTTTGCTTAATACTACCAAAATATTTTTGAGCAATATTAAATACATGATCAGAGCTAACATCACCAACAACAACTAATGTTGCGTTATTTGGTATATAATGTTCTTTATAAAACTTTTTTAGATCCTTACCGCGCACACTCCATAAATCCTGTTTATAACCAATAACCGGATAATGATATGGATGATCAGCAAAAATAGAAGTTAATAAATCTTCAATCAAGCTTCCGCCATAGTCATCTCGACGCATTTTCAACTCTTGAATTACTGCTTTCATTTCAGAATTAAGATGATCATCGTTAAAAGAGCAATTGCTCATACAGTCAGCAATCACTGGCAAAATTTTTTCCCAGTTATGCGAGGGCAAATTAAACAAGTATCCCGTATAGTCATACCAGGTAAAGGCATTACAACTACCAGAAAGCTTATGTGTCAGAACATTTATATCGGACTCAGAAAGTAATTCTTGCGTTCCCTTGAAAATCATATGTTCAATTAAATGAGCAAGCCCTTTTTCTCCCGTTTTTTCATCTTTTGCACCAACATTGTACCAGATTTGTAAAGAAACTTTTGGAATAGTATGCACAGAATTGACCAATACAGTCATCCCATTATCAAGCACTTTCTTGTCCACCACTAGTTTCTTTAATATTTTTTCCATACTATTCCTATTGCTTTCTACTCGCATATAGCTGTTTGCTAACAAATCACAACTAAAAACACCTAAAAAAATACCTATATAAAAAACTACACATTTTTTCACACATCTCTCCTTCGGACTAATTGTTACACATTAGAAAGAATAGCGCCAGCAAAAGCCCTTTTAAATAGCTTAGATAAAAAACATTGAACTAACTCCTAAAAATTAATTATTATCGCTATAGAAAGATTAGAATAAGCACAGTGCAATATAACGCACTACCAATATTAGGGGATGTGATGAAAAAAAGCATGGTAATAATTATTCTTGTTACATCAATTACTGTTACCATCGGTTTACTAAAAAAAAGCTGGGTACAAGCAGCTACACCAACACAAAAGACCAAAGAAGCTACAGAGAAAAAAAAAGCTGATCTTTTTTCCAAAAAACTGCAGGAAACACGAGCTCGTGCAATTGTACAACGTGTTGAAGCTACAATAAATGTAATTAATCGCTATTTGGATCGCATTGTTCGTAGCGCACCTGGCGTTTCCACGGTGCAACAAAAAATAAAAAAAAATAACGACGAAATAGATAAAATAAAGGAAAAGTACGGTATCAAAAAACTTGAAAAACAACTCAAAAAGCTCGAAGAAGACATGAATGAGCTATATGCAAATGTCTATACAGAAACCTCTCGCCAATACAGTGACTTAAACAAATTGGTAAAACAAGCACTCGATGATGCAACGGTTGCATCATATGCAAAACAAATAAGAAGCCTAAAAACAAAAATGGCAACCGAGCTAAAAGATTATTTAGTAAAAATACAAGAAAAGGGCAAAGAAATTAATAACCTCACAAAGAAAACATCCCAAGCAGAACTCAATAAGGCAAGAATAAAAACCTCTTTGTATAAACAACAAATAGAAACTCGAATGCTTTCTGAAAAAACCATTGAAGAAATGGATAAATATGTCACAGAGAATAGAGAGTATAATCGAGACATACAGGTAAACCTTGCCAAACTTTCTTCTTCTGACCAGGTAAAAATAAGGGAGCTGAAAAGCGCAATTGAGCGTCTTAATTTTATGCTCAATGCACTTAAAAACCCAAGTAGAATTGAAACCAAAACAGTTGAAGATATTATCGAAATCATAACCTAGCCCAAAACACATCATTATTGCTAAACTAGAGAAATTTCCAACATAAGCACCGCAAATCTCCCTGTTCTTAAAAATAAAAATTGTGTTACAGTAAGTAATTATGTTATTCAGGGGTGCTCTCAAAATAAAACAAATTATTATCAGTCGCTATATATACCATGAAAAACCAATATTTCATTGGTCATTTTACGCACTCACTTTTTATTCCCTAGGAATCATTTATCAATCTTTTTTACGCAGCTCATACCCCTCACACTACCTTCTTTATCAACCAGAATTATTGCTTATAGGCATAGTTATTTTAATCATCTTTACCTCCATCTGCATTATAAAACAATACAAAAAAAAATTCACCCTAGTCGTATTATTGCCTACAACCTCTCTGTGTGGAGCATTTTTATATTATAATCAACAAATAAAGCACAAAAACTTTCAGGACCTTATCAATAAAAAGAAACATACGGTGATAGGAGAAGTTACAGATATAGAGCAGCTTGCAAAGGGTCATCTTAAAACAAAAATTACCCTTAAAATAAAAAATATGCTGCAAACAAGCAACAATACAACACATCAAACAGAAAATAGCTCTGGAAAAAAAATTACACTTTACACACAAACTCAAAAAGATATACAAGTTGGAGATGTAATAAAAATCGCAAATCTCCTTTTCAAAAAAATCAAGAATGAATCGTTTAATAATTATTTAATTAAAGAACATATTGCAGCAACCACTTGTGAGCCAAAGCTCAACTATATCCCAATCAGCAGGGCAACATATTCGCTCACGCGCTGGCTACACCAAAAGAAGAACACTATCTTTAGTACACTCAAAAACAAAATAAACAAAAAGCATTTTACTCTTGTTGCAAAAATATTTTTTGGAAACAATAATACAAGTTTTTATTACACTCAACAAACAAAAGAGCAGGGTAAGCGTTGGGGAATTGCACATTATTTTGCCCGATCGGGACTACATTTAATTATTTTTATTTTACTATGGAATTTATTATTTCGCCTTATTCCAGCACCATTCACCATTAAACAAATAGCTGTTGTTGTTATGGGTATTATTTATTTTTTATTAAGTTGGCCTAGCACATCATTTAATAGGGCATTTTCTACCTTTTTGTTATATAAATTTGGCACCATACTTCGCCTGCAAACAGATTTTTTACATCTATTAACCCTTGTTTGCCTAGTCACACTTGTGCTCAATCCCACACAACTCTTTTTTTTGGACTTTCAACTAAGCTTTGGCCTCACTCTTGCGCTTGCATTATTAAATAGAAGCAGCAGCCAAAAAATATAATTTTGTAATAATTTTATTGATTATCAACTCCTTAATTCAATAGGATTACCCATAGGAGAACAAATTCTCACGTAAAAAGGAGATTATAATGAAAACTTGGCACACTTTTACAAAAAAAATACTTAAGCAACTGTTATATATGCTTTTTCTAGCAAGCTTTTTTAATTTAACACACACAAAGATATACCCAAAAAAAGATTGGACCATTATTGTATATATGGCCGCAGACAATGACCTACGTGGCTTTGCTGCAAAAAACATAAAACAAATGTGCCAAGTCGGCTCAAACAAGCACATGAATATCGTAGTCCATCTTGACATTCGCATATCGGGAAACAAAAAAATTACGCGCCGCTACTATGTGGAAAAAGATAAATTTATACACATGAATGCCAATGATCCACACACACAAAGCATGGATAGTGGAGATCCAAAAACATTAGTTTCTTGTTGTAAATGGGCAATAAGTAAATATCCCGCAAAGCATTATGCGCTTATATTTTGGAATCATGGATCAGGAATTTTAGACACAGACCGAGGCAGAATTTTAAATGTTATTGATTTATTTGTGTTCAACCCAAAAACAAGAAAGTTTGATCTTGACCGAAGCATAAGCCCATTTGAATTATTACAAGATAGAGGTGTTTGCTGGGATGACACAACGGGAAATTACTTAACAAATCAAAAACTCGATAGCGCACTTAAAATGGTATGCGAAAATTATTTACATGGTGAAAAATTTAATATCATTGGGTTTGATGCATGCTTTATGTCGATGCTTGAGGTAGCAAATATTATAAAACACCATTCTCATATTATGGTTGGCTCACAAGAAGTTGAGCTTGGAACCGGCTGGAATTATAGTAAAGTACTCGCACCATTTACACAGGGAAGCATGGATCCAGTCGGACTGGCAACACAAATGGTTGTCTCGTATCATGATGTATATGAAAAAATCACTAACGACTTCACTCAATCTGCAATCAACCTTGATGCACTCAATATTATAGAAGAAGACATTAATACAATAGCAAGCCTTTTGATTTATGGATTAAAAAACCAAAATCAATCCTCGGTAAAAAACGTCATAGAAAGAAGCCGTAGAAAATCAGATTGCACACACTTTAGCGAGCCAAGCTATATTGATCTGCACCATTGGTACAACAACCTACTTTCTCACTCAGAGAGCATGTCCTTGCATAATACACATGCAACATTTAAATTTAAAGAAGAGCTTCAAGAAAGCTTAAAGCTTGCAATTGCTAACATAGAAAACACGGTGTTTGCAAATGCTGCAGGACATAGTCTGATTAAAGCAGAGGGCCTTTCCGTGTACTTTCCACTGCGGAATATACATAGCTCATACAAAAAAACACAATTTGCACAAGGCAATGCATGGCCAACATTCCTTGATAATTATTTAAAGGGATAAAGATGATTTAACTATTTTACAAGAAATAGCAAAACGACTACATTATGCATCATAATAAACAATAAAAAGAATTAAACACTGTGAATGCAAGAGAATACAAACAGCAGCTCCTTACCAAACTGTACGAACCATATAGAAAATGCATGCAATGCCCGCTTGGTGGCATGGGAAGAAAAAACATTGTATTTGGCTCTGGCAATCCCGACGCACAACTAATGCTTGTTGGCGAAGGACCAGGCAGAGATGAAGACGAACAAGGCATACCATTTGTTGGAAAATCTGGACAATTGTTAAATCACATTGTCGAAATTGTCGGTATCACTCGCAACGATATTTTTATAAGCAATGTGGTTAAGTGCCGCCCACCAAATAATAGAAAACCAACACCTGCCGAAAGTAAAATATGCAAAAGTCTGTTACTATTAAACCAAATAAAAATTATTTGCCCAAAGGTTATTTGCACACTCGGATCTGTTGCAACTCAAGAACTACTAGAACAAGAAGTTAGAATAACCAAAATTCGTGGCAAACAATTTAAAATGAGCCAAATCACTATTATTCCCACTTACCACCCAGCGTACATTTTACGCAACCCCAAAGAACTTAATAAACTTGCTGATGACATAAGATTGGCACACTCACTCTCCCTTTAAAACCAAACTTTTTTATAAAAAACAATTCATAACATCAAAAAATCAGTCCATTCAGTTATGATTATTTTTAATAACACAAAAACCATTAAAGATGGGGGTTAAATACCATTAGGAATGTTGATAAGTGGTGGATAAGTGGTGGATAAGTGGTGGATAAAATGTTGATAACTTTTTTAAAGATCCTGAAAACGCCCTACAGATGGGCTGCCTAGAAGAATGTTGATAAAAAACCCGCTCTAGATCATTATTTTGGGCAAAATAAAAAAAGTTATCCACCACTTATCCACCACTTATCCACCACAAAATATTTTTCGTATTTTGCTATCTGGAGGCACAATCAGGCTGTTGTCATCCTAGGTTATCCACCACGAGCGCCCTACCTATTATTATTAATTTAAAAATATATTATATAATATATTAACATTATACATCTCGGCCTTACCCAAACTTATCCCTCGCTGACCATAGCAAGCAAAAAACAAACTTAGGCAAAAAAACAAAATCAAAAAGTGCTTGCGGTGGTTGTTTTATTGTAATACACTATGGAAAGAGCGCTTGGATTGAGCACTTTCAGGATCAACAGAGTCAACATATAAGGCAAAAGAATGGTTCAACTTTCTGCAGTCATAAACGAGCTTGTCGAAGAGGGAGGTGTTGATCGAGTGGTATTGGGCTCGATTATTTCCGAGGGCTTGCTTGCTGCATACGAAAAAAAATTTCCAGATCTACCACTTCGCGCTCGGTATGAAAAAAAAATAGACGAAATTGTTATAGAAGTACAAAAAAAGGTTGTTTCATCTGTTACAAATGATGATCTTGAGATTAGTGTGCGCAAAGCGCGAGGAATAAATCCTAGTGCACAAGCCGAAGATGCGCTCTGGGTGCCATTTGATGGAAAAATTGGTAGAATAGAAATTCTTCGGGCAAAACAGGTTATTGCGAGTAAGATTCGTAAAATTGAGGCAACCACGATATATAACGAGTTTAAACCAAAAGAAGGCTCTATTGTCCATGGTGTTATACATAAGGCGGAGCATGGTGGCACAGTGGTTAAGGTTCAAGAGGCGCTTGCATTTTTGCCAAGGTCGCTTTCTATTCCTGGAGAAAAATTTATTGTTGGCTATCCTGTGCGAGCGCTTCTTAAAGAGGTGCTTCCGGAGCCTAGAAATGATAATCAGCTTATTCTTGATCGGTCTTCTCAGGATTTTTTGCGGCGACTTTTTGAGCTTGAGATTCCAGAGGTTTTTGAAAAGCTTGTAGAGATAAAAAACATTGTTCGCATTCCTGGCTACAAGGCAAAAGTTGTTGTTGTGTCTAATGATAAAAATATTGATCCAGTTGGAACGTGTGTTGGGGTTGGTGGTATTCGCATTAAGCCGATACTCAAGGAGCTGGGTGGTGAGAAGATAGATGTTATTGCCTGGACAGATGACAAGCAAGAGCTTATTAAAAACGCGCTGAAGCCAGCAAAAATTGACCGAGTTATATTGGTTGATGGAGAAAATGTACACGTTTGGCTAGATGAAGATGAGCGCTCTTTGGCTATTGGCAAAATGGGGCAAAATATTGCGCTGGCCTCTCGGCTGGGTGGTGTTAAGATACACCTAATACAGGACGGTCATGCCTCGAATGGCTCAGGTACCAAGGAAGAGGTTGGGGGGTCTAAGGACGATGCCTTCAAGTAGACGGGTTGCATAAAAATTTAAATTT
Source organism: Candidatus Dependentiae bacterium (assembly GCA_020431705.1). Classification (NCBI taxonomy): domain Bacteria; species Candidatus Babelota bacterium. Next base: position 8,919 of record JAGQHQ010000005.1, on the reverse strand, counting down.
TTTTACTTGTAGCGGGTTATAATCCACATGCGTGTATACGAGTTTTCGAAAAAATATAATATTTCAAACAAAGAGCTTTTGCAAAAACTTAGAGGTGCGGGCTTTGAGATAAAAAGTCACATGTCTGTGCTTGGCGAGGGGGCGGTTAGTTTCTTGAATAAAACATTTGCTAAACCATCATCGACTATTGAATCTTTAATTAATCAGCAAAAAGAGCAGGAGCCACAACCAAAATTGGAACCAAAAAAAATAGTAGAGCGTGGTGGTGCATCTCGCGCGGTTACTACTACTCTTCGTGCATCAAAATCTTTATCTACAGTTAGGGATTTGCGAGATAAACTCCCTGAGAAACAAAAAAGCATTCAGCCAAGAGAGCTTGTTCTCGAGGATCAAGCGGTAAATACCCTATGTCAGAAAGCTAGTTTACCCATTAATAGTGTGATGTTAACACTTTTAAAGTGGGGGGTTTTGGCAAGTAAAAATATGATGTTGCCTAAAGAAATGGTTGAGCGCATTGCAAGGTATTATGAAATTCCAACCGTTGCGCCAAAGCAAAAAAAGAAAGAGGAAGAACGCAAAAACTTTGTGATGCAAGGTGCTGAGCTTAGATCTCGATTGCCGGTGGCGGTGGTTCTTGGACATGTTGATCATGGAAAAACAACATTGCTTGATTTTATAAGAAAAACTCGTGTTGCTGCAAAAGAAAAAGGTGGTATAACTCAGCACTTGGGTGCATATGAGGCTCAAACAGATCATGGCAGTATTGTTTTTCTTGATACACCTGGACATGAAGCATTTTCAAAAATGCGTGCACGTGGAGTGCGAGTTGCAGACATTGCGGTTTTGGTTGTTGCTGCAGATGATAGTGTTATGCCTCAAACAATTGAGGCAATTAAGCATGCTAAATCAATGGGGGTTCCTGTTGTTGTTGCAATTAACAAGGTTGATAAGGTTGAACCATCTCGGATTGAAACAACACGGCGTGATTTGGCACAACATAATCTGTTACCTGAAGAGTGGGGTGGCGACGTAGTTATGATTCCAATTTCAGCGAAAACAGGACAAGGGGTTGATCGATTACTTGAAATGATTTTATTGCAAACAGAGCTGATGGAGCTACGAGCGGATTTTTCTGGATTGGCAAAGGGGTATGTACTTGAGTCGAAATTAGAAAGGGGTCGTGGTCCTGTTGCAACACTCCTGTGTGTTCATGGCAGAATAAAGGTTGGTGATTATTTTATTTCTGGTAATGCTATTGGTCGTGTTAGCTCGCTCATTAATTCTGCAGGTCAACGTATCCAGTCGGTTGGGCCATCAATTCCGGTTCAGGTTTCCGGCTTTTCTACGCTTCCAGATGCTGGAGATTATTTTGAGGTTGTTTCAAAAGAGGTGTATCGTAGCAAATCGCGCGAGATAGGAGGAACTCTTCGCAGGGGCGCGGCGGCTATTGGGGTAAGGCAACTAAAAACAAGGGAAATGTTAAGATTGGGTCTTATTGTAAAAACTGACACTAACTCTTCCCAAGAGGCACTTTTAGAATCTATAGATAAGCTTTCTAAAAAAGGCAAGGTTGGTTTTACCATTGTTGATGCTTCTATTGGTGATGTGAATGAAAGCGACGTTGTTTTGGCATCTAATACTGGTGCAAAGATTGTTGCTCTTCATGTTAAAGCTGAGCCTAACTCTGTAGCATTGGCTCAAAAAATGGGTGTTACAATTTCTTCATTTCAAATTATTTATAAATTACTAGAGTCGCTTGAAGAATTTGCAAAGGGTAGTGTTGCACCAGAAGTAGTTATCAAAAAAGTCGGTGAGGCTATTGTTCGTCGTGTTTTTGATATAAAAAAAGTTGGAGTTATTGCTGGTTGCTATGTTAGTGATGGATTTTTTTCACATAAAGGTACTGTTGTTGGTTGGCGTGGTAGAACAAAAATTGGCGAAGGAGCTATTAAGAGTTTACAGCGAGAAAAGCGCACAGTTAAACAAGTTAATGCTGGTTTTGAGTGCGGCTTCATTGTTGATGGCATTACTGATTGGCAAGTTGAAGATCGCGTTGAATGTTTTATTGAAGTACCCAAAGAGCAGGTTTAGTTGTTAGTTAGTCGTCACGGTAATGGAAGCAATAATAAAAAGTTTTTTCGCGGTATTTATATCTTTTTTGGTTACTTTTTATGTGACACCTCTTTTTTCTGCCCTGGCACGAAAACTGCAGTTTGTTGATGTACCTGATGGTAAAATTAAACTACATAAAAATGCAGTTCCTTATTTAGGTGGTCTCGCTGTTTATTGCGGTTTTATTGTTTCTTTGGCGCTTGTATTTCCAATTGAAAATAATATTCTCTTGTTTTTGATCGGCTCAACATTATTGTTATTTGTTGGTCTTGTGGATGACTTGTTTGTTCTTAAGCCGTATCAAAAATTTTTTGGTCAAATTATTGCAGCTTTTTGTTTTTTAAAGGCTGGATTTTATTTAAAAGAACACTTTTTTTATACATTATGGCATATTCCGCTTTCTGTATTATGGATACTTTCAATTATCAACGCGTTTAATCTTGTTGATGTTATGGATGGCTTGGCGTCATTATTAGCTATTGCTGCTACAAGTTCTTTTATGGTTATTAGTTTCTATTTTAACCATAATACATCCCTGCTGTTATTAGCATCTCTTTTAGGATCTTTGATGGCTTTTTTTTGGTATAATAAACCATCTGCAACTATTTATCTTGGTGATGCTGGTTCGCTTTTTATAGGAGGCTTGGTTGCAACTATTCCATTTCTTTTGCCGTGGGGGCTTTATAATTGGCATGGATATCTTACTCCATTGGTAGTACTCCTGATTCCTTTTTTAGAAATTGGAGCACTAATCTTGATTAGAACATATAGAGGAATTCCCTTTTATAAGGGAAGTCCAGATCATTTTAGTCATTATTTACTGCGTAAGGGTTGGAAAAGGGCTTTTATTTTAGGTTATATAGCCCTTTTATCAATTATTCAAATGCTTATTGCGCGATTGTTTGTTGCACATATTATTAATCTTGATGCTCTTGTGGTGTCTCAGGTCATTTTTATTATATTTTGGTTTTTTACTTTATTTTTAGGAAAAAAAACTCCTGTTGCATAAAGCGGATGTTTTTGTGCAACGCGTTGCTTTTTTTGTAAAGCAACAAAAAAGCAACACATTTTTTGTAAAGTGACTAAAAAAAAGCCGTTTTCTTGTTGTTGCTTTTTTTGTTGTATTAATTTTGTTGTTTTTTATTGTTATTCCATCAAACTTATTTGCAAACAAGGCTTGAGTTGTATACTCCTCCTTTCATCGGGAGAGGTGTGGTTAGAGGCACTGCTTATTTTGAGTGGGTAATAGACTAAGGACGATAAAAAGTATTGCTACAATTCCTTCTTAGCTTCAATACTTTCAGGTTCTTGTCTATTACTTTACTCAGGTTTTTATTAATTTTTTAATAAAGGCCATATTGTGAGCATCTTCTTCCAGGGTTTCTTTTGGGGTTTCTAAAATTTTTGGAATGTTTGAAAATCTTTTATCTGTGAGTAATAGCTTAAATGCCTGAGAGCCCAATTTTCCCTTACCAATATGTTCATGCCTATCAACACGTGAGCCTAGCTCTTTTTTGGAATCATTGATATGAATTACCTTAAGTTTCCTTATGCCAATTGTTTTTTCAAACTTTTTCCAGGTATCTACATAGCTTTTTTTATCGCGTAAATCATAACCGGCTGCAAAAACATGGCATGTGTCAAAACAGACACCAAGGCGTTTTTTCTTTTTTGATTTTTTAATGATATAAGCAATATGTTCAAATGTATAGCATGTGCTGGACCCTTGTCCGGCCATGGTTTCGAGTAAAATCATAGTTTTGCCATGAGCTTTTTCAAGGGCAATATCAAGATTTTGTGTTATGATATCAAGACATTCTTGCTCGTTTGTTTTTAGGCATGAGCCTGGGTGTATAACTAAATATGGTATACCAAGTTTTTCGCATCTATTGAGTTCTTTTACAAGTGCATCAACAGATTTTTTTTGTGTTTCCTTTTTGGGAGATCCGATATTAATCAGGTAGCTTGCATGTGCAACTATAAATTTAATGGAAGAATTTTTAAGGGCTATTTTAAATTTTTGTGAATCTTCTTTGGTTATTTTCTTTGCATTCCATCGCCGATTGTTTTTGGTAAAAATTTGAATAGCTGTGCAGCCAATTGATTCTCCATACTCAATTGCTTTTTCAAAGCCTTCAGCAATTGACATGTGTGCACCGAGTAATAGTTTTTGTTCTTTTATCATGATAGTATCCTTCACTTTTGCTTACAACGTGTAGCATAAATTTGACAAACACACAAAAAGCAGTACCCTCTTAAAATTATTTAAGTTTAAGGAAGTTTAAGGTCCTTTATTATCCAGCGGTTAGGGATTTTAAATTCTTAAAAAAAAGTCAAAAAAGGTAGTGGTATATGAGGGGGCTCCATAGCGGGGCTTTTTTTGTTCCCGTATTTTTTAATTTTTAACTACGTAGAAGAGGGTATTATGATATATCCGGTGCAAAAATCGGTTGGATTAAGGCTAGCGTTTTTATTTAGCGGCATATGTGTCTCGTTTGGTGCGTTTGCAAATCTTTCAACAACATACGGTGACTTTCAATTAGATTTTTGGGGAACTGCGAGGTTAGAATCCTTTTATGGCAAAAACATAAGTTTACTTAATAATAAAGAGGGGGCTGATAGAACTCTTTTTTCTCGTCATACAATTGATTTTAGACTTGATGCTTTGTATGGGCAGTATCGAAACACTAAATATCCAGCAATTGAGTTTAATTTTACCGCTCGAAATAAGGCAGTTTGGGGTGATCCAAGCAGTATTGCATCTACAACTGATACAGAAACTCAATCGCTTGATGAGGTTGGCAGAGGACATAAACACTTTATTCCTCGTCATTTTTTTTGGATGAGAGAGGGCTGGTTACGTCTTTCTTTGAATCAAGTATTCTCACTACCGATTGAGTATGAGCACACTTTGACTCTTGGTGCGTTTCCATTTGAGCTAGGGCGTGGTATTGCACTTGGCTCTGCATTTGCCGTTGGCCCAGAGCTCCTTGGTTTTTTTGTTGATTATGCAATTGATCAATATGCATTTGGTGTGAAATTCTCTGGCAACTTACTTGAAAGTCAAGCGTTGTCATATGACTTATATGCATCGATATTAGATAATAAAACTGGTAGCCTAGGTGATACTGCTGCAAAAATTCGTGGGCAAGAGTATGGACGCATCGATTGTCCTCAGCGCGGTTTTGGCCGTATGAATTATTTGTTTGCTGGTAAATTGCATTGGATTGTATTTGATAATCAAAATGTCGGCTCGCTTTCTTTTGAGCCATACTGGTTGTATAACAACGATCCTGAGCAAAAAATTGAATTTTTGGCAGACGCAGAGAGTAAACTCGGCACTATTGGTTGTGCGGGTGAATATGAGTCAGAATATTTTGCTGTTGGTTTTGATGGTGCGGTAAACATTGGACAACAAAATGTTCGTGGTTGGGATCGCAACGTTGTAATGCGACAAAATAGAGACGGTACTGTATTTTTAGTAAATAGCCATGCATATATTAATGTTGATCCAACAGACCAAAATGCGCCTTCTGATTTAAATCCTTATTTGGTTCCGCATGCTGTGGGGTCTGTTGTTGGTGCTGGTAATATACCGACTACAATCGGTAAAACAGCTCAAAATTTTATTGATAATGAACTTGATTCAGCCGAACGAAATGGAAAATTAATTGGTACTGCAACTGGTTTTAGTACTGCGCTTGAGAATATACCAGTGGCCGTTGCTCCAGCACAGACAGACCAGCTTTTTAATGCAAAAAATCGCTATCGTGATCCGTATACCAATCGCTATAAAGGTGCAATGTTTGTAGGTGATGTCGCGCTTTACTTCTTTAATAAAGAATTAGAGATCGCAGCAAGTTTTGGTATTGCAACTGGTGATGATAATCCAAATGATGAAGTTGTTGATGGCGATTTTACTGGCTTTATTAGTTTACAAGAATTATATTCTGGAAAGCGTGTGCGTAGTGCGTTCTTATTGGGTGGTGCTGGCCGTGTTAAACGTCCACTTTCAGCGCCAAGTTCTATCACTGCACCGAGTCCGTTTGCACGTGTTGTTTCTCGTTTTACAGATCTAATTTTTTGTGGTGCTGGAGTAAAATGGGAGCCGACTGATTTTACTAAAGAGTTTAGATTTCATCCAAACTTAATTTTATTCTGGAAAGAAAATACAGTCAAAAAATTTGATGCACAAACAAGGCAGGAGATTGGTGAGTGTGCAAGTAATTTCCTTGGTGCAGAATTGAATCTTTTTGCTGACCTTTACCTGTATGAGCATCTTAAATTATATTTTATTGGTTCGGTGTTTATTGCAGGTAAATATTATGATGATGTTCGAGGTATACCGTTGAATTCTGACCAAAATAGTGCCCTTAACAGATTAGACAGAACTGGATTTTCGGCAGATAGAATTCCAAATTTAGGGAATGACCCTGCATTTACTGTTAATATTGGTTTAGAATTTAAATTTTAAACAGCAAACGAGTATCTTGGTGGGGCCATAATCGGGAACAATGGGCTCTGGCTGTATGCCAGGGCCTATGTGGTGAATCTCTTGTAAACTGGCATTATTAGCCATATTTGCTATAATTAAAATTTAATATTGGGTTAATACTTAAATATATTTTTTAGCAAACGCGTGTAAAAATCAGGAAGCGGTATGCAATTTTTCAAACGAACAGTAGGGTGCGGCGAAGTTGATGTAAAACTTTTTGGCAAAAAGATTGATTTGTCTGGTTGGGTGCATCGTAGGCGTGATCATGGTGGACTGATTTTTATCGATCTGCGTGATCGTAGTGGTGTGATGCAGCTTGTTTTTAATCCTGATTTTTCTCAAGATGCACATAAAATCGGCCATATGCTTCGTTCAGAATTTGTCGTTTCTGTAATAGGTATGGTTGTTGAGCGTTCAAAAGAAACTATAAATAATGATTTACCAACGGGAAGATGGGAGCTTCAAGTAGAAAATGTTACTGTCTTAAATAAAGCAGGTGTGTTACCTTTTCAGCTTGATGAGGCATCAAACGTTGACGAAGAATTACGTTTAAAATATCGTTATCTTGATTTGCGTCGTACTCAGATGCAGGATAATTTTGCACTGCGTAATAATGTACTATTTTTAATGCGCCAGTTTTTGCAAGAACATACATTCTATGAAATTGAAACACCTATATTGACCAAAAATACACCCGAAGGTGCACGAGAATTTTTAGTGCCCTCTCGTATTCATCAAGGTTCTTTTTATGCACTGCCACAATCACCACAGTTATATAAACAACTTTTGATGGCTAGTGGTATGGAACGTTACTTTCAAGTAGCTCGTTGTTTTAGAGACGAAGATTTACGAGCTGATAGGCAGCCGGAATTTACTCAGCTTGACTTGGAAATGTCTTTTATCAAAGAGGGTGATGTACAAAAAATTATTTCTGACATGCTTGCGTTTATTTGGAAAAAGATATTTAACGTTGATTTACCGTTGCCCATACAACATATGACATATAATGATGCAATAAAACAATATGGGTGTGATAAACCAGATCTTCGCTTTGAATTAAAAATTAATGATTGCAGTCAGTTATTTGAGAATACTGAGTTAAAGTTTTTGCGTACGGTACTTGATAAAGGGGGCAAAATTGGTGCGCTGCATATTACCGATTATGAGTTTACGCGCTCGGAGTTAGATGGTTGGGTTGCAAAAGCACAAAAACTTGGTGCAAAAGGTTTACTTTGGATTCGTTTTAAAGATGGCGCTGTTGATTCCCCGGTGGCTAAATTTTTACCAGACAATTTTATGGAACAGGTAGCACAAGCTTTTCCAGAACTTTCTGCCAAATCAACTTTATTTTTGATGGCTGGTGACTATAAAAAAACATGGCCATTACTTGGTAGATTACGTTTAGAGCTTGGCAGTGCCTTAAATCTTATTGATAAAGATATATATAAATTTTTATGGGTTACTGATTTTCCATTGTTTGAATATGATGAAGAGGGAAAATGTTATAATGCAATGCACCATCCTTTTACTTCTCCACAAGAAGGGTGGGAACAATATGAGCCTGCTGATATGAAAGCACGCGCATATGATATTGTGTTAAACGGTGTTGAGCTTGGTGGTGGTTCTATCAGGATTCATGATGCTTCAATGCAAGATAAAATGTTTGATTTGCTCGGGCTAAGCAAAGAGCAGGCACGTAATAAATTTGGCTTTTTACTTGATGCACAAGACTTAGGTTTTCCGCCACATGGCGGTATTGCGCTTGGTATTGATCGTTTAATTATGCTTATGACTAAATCACAATCAATTCGTGAAGTTATTGCGTTTCCAAAAACAGCTCGCGGTATCGATCCGATGATGGAAGCGCCAACTATTGTCGAAACTGATAAGCTTAAAGATTATGGGTTAAAATTATATGCCAAAAAGAAAGATTAATTTTTATATGATTTCATATTTTGTTTTACCCAGAAAAATAAGATCTAGTTTAAATTCTTGTGATATTTTTTCGTTATTTTCTGGCAAGCAAAATTCTGATTTACAAAAATAAGAAACAATGTTATCCCACCGACTACTTGTCATATCTAATAGGTTATATCGCAGATTATATTGCAAAGTTCCATAGAATCAGAGTTATTTAGTAATATACTGTATGCCGATTTTTTTTATACTTCATTTCGCCTAGTCAGGCATTATGATATGCTTTTTTTTAAACCATGAAATTGTTACAATAAGAACCTATCCCAAAATTCATAAATGCCTCAAAGTATAGAATATAGCGGCAATTTGGATTGCTGCTATATAGTTTTCAACTT